>JBBSFL010000001.1:0-35983 GCA_038238735.1 Fimbriimonadales bacterium
AAGGCATGACGCCGCGTTGGCACAGCCGGGTCGAGGATTCGGCAGCGGTGAAGACGTGGTCGCTTCGGAGGACTCTGCACGCCCACACCCCGGCGAGGTGTGCCCTCCTGATCAATGCGATCGGGGCCGAGAGCGATCTTCGATATCGTAAATGGGCCACGACCTTTCACGAGCTAACCGGGCGTGAGCTGGACTCCATCCAAGCCGACATCGTCGAGGCCCTCCGCGAAGGACCTCTCACGCGGCCCGAGCTTCACGCACGGGTCACCGATCTCAAGCACGTCCCCCACACGGGGTGGGGGATCGACGTCATGGGCTTGGCCTTTCAGGGGCGGATTCGGCTGCAGATCTCGGGCAGCGGGCCGACTCGGTTCGTGGGTTGCGAAGCTCCTTCGCCGGTCGACCCTCTGGTGGCCAAGACGGATTTGTTGCGAGCCTATCTGAGCGCCTACGGACCTGGGACCTACGCCGACTTTGCCTACTGGACGGGTCTCGCAATGAGTTCGGTAAAACCTACATTCGCTGCCCTCATGCCCGAGCTCGCCGAGGTTTCCGTCGAGGGATTGACTGGAGATCGCTGGCTCCTCACAAGCGACGTGGAAGAGGCGCAGAATCCCCCGCAAGTCGCGAAGATCAAGTTGCTCGCCAAGTTTGATCCGCTATCTATGGGGCATAAAGTGAAGGACCTCTGGCTCGACCCAAAGATGCACGATCACGTCTTCCGCAAGGCGGGTCAAGTCGAGGCGGTCGTCCTCGTCCGAGGTCGAGCCGTCGCCACGTGGCGAGCCGAGATCGGCAAGAGTGCCGTGATCAAAATCGAGCCGTTCAAGCCCCTCTCCCAGGCCAATCTCAAAGCCATCGAAATCGAGGCCCGAAGGATGGCGAAGCGTCTATGGCAAACACCACTTTCTGACATCAAAATCGTCCCCACGCCCTGACGTTTTTGCTGGTGTACTTCGTTCTATAAATCCTGCGCATATCTGGGCTGGATTCGCTCTTACCTGGAGAGTCTTCTTGACGAACTATGAATTGCGGTGAATTGGTGCAATTCCGAGATATAGGGCGCGAAAATCCTTGCCGATGATTCCATCGTAGGGCAATCCGCCACCTCGAAATCGCACCCTTCGCCGCTAGGTACGCACCTGCGACCAACGAGATCAGCGCCGATTTCGATGTCCCCGCTTTATTGCCAGGGGCTTGGACGCAATAGCGCGGAATACGCCTACACGGAAGGTTCAAATGGCGTTACGATTTAAGCTTGCTTTTGGTGTTTTGGCCGGACTCGCGTCGGCCTTCGTCTCCGCTGCCGAATTTCAAGGCAGCAATCGAGTGATGGATGTCATGCTGCACCACCTTGATCGCGCTCAGTCGAGCCTCGATGCGGGTGATGTGAAGTCGGCAATGGCTTGGACAGAGGCGGTCATGATGGACCGCCAAGAAAAAGTCTATCTCGATCTGTCATGTGCAGGAAATCAGTCGTCCACTGCCGCGAACGCCTTCAAGGGCGCCCTCCAGATGTGGCTCGATTCGCTGCCCAACGCGGCCGATCTGTTGTTTGTCAAGTCTGAGTCTGAGGCCGACGTCGTCGTCCGCTTCAACCCTCAGGTCGTGAGCGAGGGTTTGAACGTCGCGGGCAACATTCAGTGGTCCCGCTCGATTGTCCCCTACGCCGATGGACAGGTTCGCGCCAGCGTGAAAGCAGTCATCCAGGTTCGCACCGAGCGTCCGGGCTCCAACCAGCCGATGAGCTTCGAACTCATGCGCCACACGTGCGCCCATGAGATCGGCCACCTACTCGGACTTGGCGACAGCTATCGTGTGGGCGACCTGATGGGACCCCTCGACCTACGCGCCCCCGTTTCGAAGCTCAGCGAAACGGAGCTCCAAGCCATGCGCGAAATGCGGGACCAAGCGTCGCGAATTCGCGGCATCGCGCTCCTAAGCGCCGCAGGACGCTAAGCGCAATCCAACGGGCAGGACGTTCGAACGACGGACGTCTTGCCTGCTTTGCCTCCGATTCTTAGTTTGCTCCCCAGTCTTGAACCTGTGGCACGGGGCTTGCCGACTATAATCCCCTTGTGCGTCTCGAAGAGGCCCTAAAGGCCGACGTTCTTCTCGGTGACGGCGCGAATGGCACCTGTCTCGCCGCGCTCGGGTTCACCCGCCAGCCCTACGATCTCGCGAATCTGATGGCGCCCGATCTTGTGCGTCAAGTTCATCAGCAGTACTTCGACGCCGGGTCCGACTTCGTCGAGACGAACACGTTCGCCGGAAACCGCATTCGTCTTCTGGAGTTCAACGTCGACGCCCGCGAGCTCTGCCTCGCCGGAGCCCGGCTCGCGAGAGAAGCCGCTGGCGATCGGCTAGTTCTGGGAGCCATCGGCCCGTGCGGCAAACCCCTGGAGCCAATCGGCCACGTTACCGAAGCCGAATACAAGGAAGCGATTCGAGAGCAGGCGAAAGCTCTCGCCGACGGCGGAGTGGACGGCTTCATCCTCGAAACCTTCATCGACATGTGCGAGCTGCGCTACGCGGTCGAAGCCGTCCACGAGGTCAGCGATCTCCCGATCATCGTCAGCAAGGCGTACATCGAGGACGGCGAGATGCTGGCGGAGGGCCTCCCGATGCGTACCGCCAAAGAGATGAGCGACTTGAACGTAGTCGCGGTCGGCGCGAACTGCATCGTCGGGCCCCAAAGGATGCTCGACCTGGTGCGGCAAATCGCCGAAAACACGGAGCTCCCAATCATCGCTTTCCCCACGCCTGGTCTGCCGCAATTGGTGAAGGGCCAGATCGTGTACGACCAGCGCCCCGAGTATTTCGCGAAAGCCACGATGCGCCTCGTCGAAGAAGGCGCGAAGATCGTGGGAGGCTGCTGCGGCACCGGCCCCGAACACATTCGCGAAATCCGGCGCCTCTTGTCAAAGGGCAAGATCAAGATCAAGCCCCGAGGCAGCGTCCTTCGCGAGGCGAAGGAACGCGAGCCGCTTCCCGAAAGCGAGCCGAGCGAGCTCTGCCAGAAGCTGGGGCATAAATTCATCACGGCGGTTGAACTGGACGTGCCGCGCGGACTGAACCTCGACAAGCTTCTCGCCGGCTGCAAGCAGATGAAGATCGCGGGTGCCGACGTGATTAACATCTCCGACGGCGCGCGCGCCAGGCTGCGCGTAAATCCTGCATCGGTTTGCACGCTTATCCAGCGACAGATCGGCATCGAGACGACGATGCATTTCGCCTGTCGCGATAGAAATCTGCTCGCCATCCAAGCCGACCTTCTCGGTTGCCACGCGGTGGGAGTGCGGAACATTCTCGCCGTAACCGGCGATCCCGCCAACGTGGGCGACTATCCCAGCGCCACCAGCGTCTTCGATATCGACGCGATCGGCCTCATTCGGGTGCTGTCCCGCTTCAACGAAGGCATTGACCTCGCGGGGTACTCGGTCGGGGTGCGATGCGCGTTCACGATTTGCTGCGCTTTCAACCCGGGCTCGCACGATCCAAAGACCGAGCTCGACCGGCTAAAGCGGAAGGTCGAGGGAGGCGCGCACGTCGTCTACACGCAGCCCGTCTTCTCGGTGGAGAAGGCGGAGCAGGTCGCGGAGATTTGCACCAAACTCGGCGTTCCCGTCTTCATGGGTGTTTTGCCCGTGCGGTCGGCTCGCCACGCCGAATTCATGCACAACGAAGTTCCTGGAGTGGAAATCCCTGACGAACTGCGCAAGCGCATGGCGGACGCCAAAGACGACGCTTCTGCTCTTGAAATCGGAGTTGGGGAATCGCAGAGGCTCGCTTCGACGTTGAAAGGAATGGCGCAGGGGATGTACCTCATGCCCCCCTTCGGCAACGCGCGGATCGCGCAAAGCGTCATCGAAGCCCTCTAGCCTATGCCGCATCAAAAACACTCCCGACGCAAGTTCCTGATGGCGGGGGCCTTCGCCGGGCTTGGCATCGCAGGGATGGGCGACCTAGGATCGCGCGAGATCGTCATCGAGCGCCATGAGCTGAAGTTGCCCAAGTGGGACGCCGAGGGGATGAAGATCGCCGTCTTGGCCGACCTCCACCTGCGCGATAGCGCGGCCGCCGAAAGAGCCCGCCGCGCCCACGAAATGGCCGTCGCCGAAAAGCCCGATCTGATCGTCAACGTCGGCGACTTCGTCAGCGTTTTCGAGGCTCCCCACCGCAAGTTCCTCGCCCACTGCCTGGAGCCTCTGCACGAGGCAAAGTGCCCCTGCGTCGGCATCCTAGGGAACCACGACTTCGCTTCTAACTACCCGAGGCTTGTCGCCGAAGGAATCATGGCGGCCTCGCCAATGCGCATCTTGATGAACGAGCTCATCGATGTGCAGGGCGTCAGCATTTCTGGCCTGACCGATTGCCTTATCGGCATCCCGGATTGGAATGTGCCACGCTCGCGTCTGACTTCGCGCTCTTTCCTAAGCCTGGTCCACGAACCCGACTACGTGGAAAGCAACCCTCAGTCCGTTAGCCTTCAAATCAGCGGCCATAGCCACGGCGGCCAAATTTGCCTGCCTGGAGGCATCCCGCTCCACACTCCCTACGGAAGCAGAAAATTCGTCGCGGGTTTCTATCCCGATGCGGAAGTGCCGCTTTACGTGTCCCGCGGCATCGGTACCAGCGGGCCCAAATGGCGCATCTTCTGCCCACCCGAACTCACCCTTCTCACTCTGCGCGGGATGTGAAGAAGACCGGGCAGAGCCGCAAGACGATGGTCGCTTAGCTTGGAGGAAGCAGGTGGCCCATCTTGTCGCGCTTGGTTGCCAAATACTTCGTCCGCGGGCCCGACGGGCCCGCTATCAAAGGCACGTGCTCGACGATTTCCAGGCCGTACCCTTGCAGGCCGGCAACCTTTTTCGGGTTGTTTGTCATCAAACGCAACTTGCGCAAGCCCAAATCTGCCAATACCTGGGCGCCGATCCCGTAGTCCCGAAGATCGGCTTTAAACCCGAGCGCGAGGTTGGCCTCAACTGTATCCATCCCCTTATCCTGCAGCTCATATGCACGAAGTTTGTTGACGAGACCGATACCGCGCCCCTCTTGGGCGATATACAACACTAGCCCGCGTCCCTCCTCCTCGATCATCTCCAGCGCCATCTGAAGCTGGTCGCCGCAGTCGCACCGCAAGGACCCGAGCAAGTCTCCGGTCAGGCACGACGAGTGGATCCGCACCAGGACCGGCTCTTCCGACGCAACATCGCCCTTCACGATCGCCACGTACGGATCGCGCTCCACGTCCGGCTCGTATACGTACAGCTTAAAGTCGCCAAACTTGGTGGGAAAGTCTATCGGCCCAGCAACTCTCGCGACCAACTTCTCATTCTTGCGGCGATAGGCGATCAGATCGGCGATCGTGATGATCTTCAAACCGTGCTTCTGGGAGAAGGGCACCAGTCCGTCGAGGCGCATCATTGTGCCATCGTCGTTCAGGATCTCGCACCCGACGCCGACGGGGCGAAATCCCGCCAGGGTTACCAAATCGACGATCGCTTCAGTATGCCCGGCCCGTCGCAGAACCCCGCCCGCCTCGGCACGTAGAGGAATCACGTGCCCCGGACGGGCGAGATCGCTCGGCTTCGCGTCGGAATCGCAGAAGACCTCTACGGTTCGGGCTCGGTCGAATGCCGAAACTCCGGTCGTCGCCCCATGAAGCGCGTCGACCGTCTCCGCCATCGCCGTGCCATGACGTGCCGTATTCTGCTTGGTCATCATCGGCACGCCTAGCTCTTGGAGACGCGCCGCGCTCGTCGGAATGAAGGGAACGCCACGCCCGTGGATGAGCATGAAGTTCATTGCCTCGGGAGTGCACCGCTCCCCGGCGATCACCAGGTCTCCCTCGTTCTCCCGGTCGGGATCGTCGACGACGATAATCAATCGCCCCGCCTTGATGTCTTCAAGCGCCTCAGGAATCGATGCGAATTCGCTCACGCTTGATTCTACGTGCCCGAGCGGCCTCGCGGTGGTAGTTGAAGCAGCCACCGGTAACATCACGAGCATGGATGCGCGAATTCGGGAGGCCCAACCAGCCGACGTCCCGGCCATTCTGGCGCTCATTATCGAACTCGCCGAATACGAACGCCTGAGCCATGAGGTCGTTGCCACTGAAGAGCTCATCCACAACACTCTCTTCGGACCAAAGAACGTCGCCGAAGTCTTGATCGCCGAAGACCGCGAAGGAATTGCGGGCTTCGCCTTGTTCTTTCACAACTGCTCCTCGTTCCTGGGGAGGTCAGGCATCTATCTCGAAGACCTGTTCGTTCGCCCGCCGCATCGGGGCAAAGGAATCGGCAAACAACTCCTCAAGCATCTGGCCCGAATCGCCAAACAGCGGGGATGTGGCCGGTTGGAATGGTCCGTCCTGGACTGGAACGAAGACGCCATCCGCTTCTACAAATCTATCGAAGCCGTCCCAATGGATGGCTGGACGGTGTACCGCCTTACCGGCCCTGCCTTGGATAGACTCGGTGAACAATCCGGCAGCCTTGCGGGGTGAGGGTCGGGCAAACCTGAAGTAAGTTGTGAGGGTGGCTCGCACCTGGTTCGTAGCACCGCCCGCTGGAATTCAAGATACCTTTCCCGCGGGCGTGGGCATGGAGATTCTTCTCGCGGAGATGCGACAAGCGTTCTTGGCGGATGCCAAGCTGGGCACCGCCATTGTGAATCCCGTCAGAATTGCCCTGCGGCTCGTGTCGGATGGGTTCAGCCCGGCCGCCGCTCGCTGGCTAGTCCGCGAGGGAATGATTTCCGCTTGCGTTTACGAGATAGGCACAAACAAAAAGAGCCCGGCTGCCAAACAGCGGCCGGGCTCATCGAAGTAAGCCTAGGCCTGCCGCCGCCGGCGAAGCACCGTTAGAGTGCCAAGGCCGAGAGCGACCAAGGTGGCCGGCTCAGGCGTCGCCTGATACTGCAGGTCTAGGAACACGGGCAAGTGCCCGCCATCGGTGCCGGTGCTGTTGATCAGCGCCTGGGCGATGCCCGCACCGACCATCTGGTTGTTCGTTACCGTCAAGGTCGTATTGAAGCTGGTTCCATCGTTGCCCCATGCCCGATAGGAATGGTTCGGATCGTTCCAAGTTGTCGTGCTATAGGTCTGGGTTGTGTCGCCGACGTAGTGCAGCGAGTTCGCGCTGTTCGCCAAGTTCTGGCTGATTAGAAGCTGATCGAACCGGTCGTCCATGCCGCCGCCGCCCGGACTCGGCGCCTGCGTGTGGACAAATCGGTAGGCGTTCGCCGCATTCCAATTTCCAGGAGTTTTGATCGGATCGACGAACCGGCCGTTGTTATTCGCGGTGGACCCCACGAAGGTCTGATAGCTCTGCTCGGTGGAGGTTTGGACGTTCATGTCGCCTCCGAAGATGAAGCTGTAGTTGGAGCCCAGGGAGTTGGCATTGTTACGGATCGCCGTGGCCGTGACGTTTCTCCGGTCGGCGTCGGATGGCGCGGTTGGGCTGGTGCCCGCCTTCATGTGACTCCCATAAAGGGCCAGTACCTGGCTAGAGTTGGCATTGCCAACAATCGAGAAGTCGCCACGAAACACGTCGCGAGGACTTCCGCTCGTGCTGTTTCCGTCGATGAGCGTGGGATTCGTGCCGACAGGGGTTAGCTTACTAGTGCGGTAGTAGTACACCAAGTCGTTCCCGGCAGTGTTGCTATTGCCCATGTTGGCCGGGTTATAAAACGCGGCCCAGTCGTGAGCGCTCGTGTTGTAGGTGTTCGTATTCAGCGCCGACAGAAACGGATTGACCCCGTTCGCCCAAATCTCCTGAGCGATGATGACGTCGGGATTCATGCTTCGTCCCTGAAATGTGTCGAAGACGGCTTGCTGGATATCCGCAGTTCGGCCGCCGGCGTAGACCGAAACATTCCATGCGGCTACGCGGATCTGGCCCGCCCCGGCAAATACCGTCATCGAGAACAGGACAAGCCCGCTTATCACAGCGCGGGACGAAAGGCGAAGGTTTCGGTTAGTCATGCAATTCCACAGCGTCGAGACGCGACAAGGGCTGGCCCACTTCAGCGGACCAAAAGGAAACGGGAGCGCTCGCTGGCGCCCCCGTTTGGGTGAGAGGATTCACTTGCTACTGCGTCGGCGGCGGATCAGTGCGATCGCTCCGAGTCCCAGAGCGGCCATCGTTGCGGGCTCAGGTGTGGTCTGCGAGATGGTGAAGTTATCGACCCGGTCCGTACCCGTGGCCGCGACGGCTGCTCCATTGGCCGAGACCGTGCTGTTGTTGACTAACCGGAAGGTAACCGAAGCCGCGTTATTCAGGGCCGTAACAGCGCCAAGATTGAACGAGAAGTTGAACTCCGGGTGGTTGACCGTGGCGCTCCACACGTTGTTCGGAGCGGCATTTGCGAGCACGGTGTAAGTAGAACCGAACTGGGTAAAGCCTCCGCCATTGACGCTGTAGAGGAGCGCAAAATCGCGAGGGCCGGTATTGCTGCTCGTTTGATCGAACGAGACGGTGATGCCGGAGAATCCAGTCGTCGAAGCGCTGAATTGGTAGTAATCGTTCACATTCCAACCGTTGGAGCTGAACGAGTGAGCCGAACCGTTGCCGGAAGGACTGCTGTACGTTGGAGTTCCGATCGTGCCAGAGTGGAACGCAGTGGCTTGACCGGGATTGGTTCCAAGTTCCGCCGTGAATGGGCCGACGGTCGTCGGGGCCGAAGTCTCGAAAGTCCAATCGGAAATGACGACCTGGGCATGAGCAGAGACTGCTGCGAACGAAATGGCCGCGATCAATGTCGGGTAGATAAACTTTTTCATAATTCAAACAGGCGGCTAAACAGCCTCCTTCCTCTCTCGCTTTAAATGATACTCCCCCACCCTTTCGCCTCAGGTTAAGGGAGCGTTGCCCCTTTCTGAGCACGGTGATTTACCGGTAAATGTGCTTGTAGCGAATGGCACGTTCAGGAAGTTATCAGTCCTCGGTATGCTTCCCGCCAAATGAAGAAGCTGTGGGGTGGGGCCTTCGCCGAGTCGACCGATGCGCTTGTAGACCGGTTCGGACAAAGCATCAGGTCCGATCTTGCCTTTTGGCAAGAGGACGTGATCGCAAGCGTCGCTCATGCGCGTATGCTGGGCGCGACGGGCATTCTCTCTCCTGAAGAATCCGAAACCCTGATCCGGGGACTGGAGCAGATCCACGAAGAAGGCCCTTCTCGACTTCCGCGAGACGTGGAAGATATCCACACCGCCGTCGAAGTTAGGCTCAGCGAGATAGTCGGCGAGGTTGCGGGCAAGCTTCACACGGCGCGAAGCCGGAACGACCAAGTCGCAACCGACGGACGCCTCCACCTGCATAACGAACTCCTCCGAGTCGTCGACCTCATTAAAGAACTGCAAGGTCTCCTGCTGAAATTGGCGGAAGCGCACAAATCGGACTTGATGCCCGGCTACACGCACCAGCAGCGGGCCCAGCCGATTACCCTCGGCTTCCACCTCCTCGCCCACTTCTGGTCGCTCCAACGACACGGCTGGCGGGCAGAGCGATTGATCGAACTCGCAAACTATTCGCCGCTAGGCGCGGCTGCTCTGGCGGGGACAAGTTTCCCGATCGACCGGCAGATGACGAGCGACGAACTAGGATTCATCGCCCCGATTCCGAATGCGCTCGATGCCACCAGCGACCGATCTTACATCCTGGACGGCCTCCACATTTGCGCCCTCGTAATGGTTGACCTGAGCCGCATAAGCCAAGAAATCGTCCTCTGGAGCGGCCGCGAATTCGGCTTCGTGTCGCTCAGCGACACCGTCACCACCGGATCGTCGATCATGCCCCAGAAACGTAACCCAGATATGGCCGAGCTCATCCGCGGTAGAACCGGTCGCGCCATCGGCCACTGGACCGCCCTCGCCTCCACCCTAAAGGGCCTCCCGCTTGGCTATAACCGGGACACTCAAGACGATAAGCCGCCGCTCTTCGACGCGCTGCAGCTTGTACGAGACTCCCTGCAGCTCACCTACCAGATGCTCGATTGCGCGGAGTGGCACACCGAACGCATGCGTGAAACGATTAAGGGCGACTTCTCAACCGCCACCGACCTCGCGGACTACCTCGCCTCGCAAGGAATGCCCTTCCGTCAAGCCCACGAGATCGTGGGGGAAGTAGTTCGGGCCTGCCTCGACCAAGGCTGCGGTATGGAGGATCTCACGCCCGCTCGGCTTAAGCACGTGGCGCCGCAAATCACCGATGAAGCGCTCGCCGTCCTCCAGCCCGAGACTAGCGTGGCGCGCCGCAATTCGCTCGGCGCGCCAGGACCGCAGGCGGTGGAAGCCCAGCTTCACCACGCTAAAGCGATCTTGGAAAAGGAAGGCTTCCCCAAGATCGCCTAGGTTCCTGGACCGATCAAGATCGCGTTGAGCAGCAGCTTGTAAGTACCAGGCCACATCGCGCGTTCGGTTGGGTCGTGGGTGAACATGATAACGTGCCCACCGCCAACCGGCACGTCCTGAAGCCACACCGCGCCGGCAAGTGCCTTGTCCGTCTCCCCGGGCCAGTCCCATCCACTTAGCAGCTTGTGGGACTTATCGTCGGAATCGAACGTGACCACGCTTCCGCCCTCTTTCCGAGCCTTATAGAACGTGGAACCGTCGATCGGAACCGGAATCTCGATCTTCCCTTTCTCCGGTGCCGCGTAGCCGGAGCTCAAGAATGAACGAGGATCGAGCTCAGCCTTGAACAGAGCTCCCGGCAATTCGCGGAGATCGCCCTCGACGGTGTCTAACTTCAGGAAGTTACTGCTCGTCCAGCCCGGATTACCAAGCGTAATTAAAGTGCCGCCCGCCTGCACCCAGGATTTCAGGGCGTCGGCGCTGCCGGAAAACCGTCCCGGCACGAGGATCGCGGTGAACTTGGCCAGGTTGCCTGCATTCAGGCCCCTGCTGCTGAGCGGTGTGAAGGGCAACTGGAACTCCCGCTCTAGCACGAACCAGATGTCGCTGAAGTCGCTAGGCTGATCGCTGCTGCCGAAGACGACGCCGATCTTGGGCTTGCGAAGGGGGATGGTGAACTCGCTGCCCGGGCCGAATCGGTCGGAATCGGGGTAGCTGGTCGGTATTCCAACAACTTGGCAGCCGTGCCGGATCGCGGCCATGCGAACGATCGACTCGTAGCCCTCGTCGTTCCGAGCGCTGAGAAACATGAAATTTCCTGACGCGATCTTGGTTCCGCCCAAGGTCATGGGCTTGCCCGCGACCATCCCTTTCACGCCTTTGCTCTCGATCTCGAATGCAGCAAGCGCATCCTCGACGTCGGTGTATGGAATCGCGAGGCCGACATACGGCCCGGGTCGCTCGACGGTCTTCATCGGAGCCTCTGCGTGGATGGGCACCACGGCCGTGCACTCGTAGGCCGTCAGCCCCCAAGCATAGGGCAGCGACCAACCGGTGAAGTCGTAAAATTCAGTGCCCTCCGGCCCCGGATACTCTTCGCCCTCCGGCGCGGTCGATCGCTTGGCCAGTTGCTCTTTCGTGAACTGAGACTCGAATCCAGGCATTGGCTCGAGCATCGCCTTGGCCATCGGGCCCTGAGGCTGGGCAAGATCGACGATGAGAGCTGGGCCTGTGATATGAGTCGTCTTCCAATCCGCCGCCCCAAACTTTCGAGCCCCGGGCTGATCCCAGTTCGTGGTGCCCGAGCCGGTCGCCATTGTGGTGATCCCCGATCGTCCAAGGAGACGCTGCAACCTGCCTAAAGCCCGATCGTCGCCCGTGATTACATACCGCTTTATTTTCGGGCTGAACTCGCCCGAGACTGCCCGCTTCTTGAACGAAGCGTAGCTATCCATAAGATCGCGCCGATGGGACGCCGCGGAGCAGATCACCGCGATCGCAGAGGTCATGTGATGGGCAAGCCCGTCGCGCAACGTGAGAACACTTCCGTCCTTGCGAGTAGTGGCGAGTAGTCGGCCCCCATCGGTCTCCTGGGTCATGCCGATGGCCCCTGTTAGCGTCGTCCACGAGTCCAAATAGCCAGCGTAGAAAAGGTCGAATTCGTTCTTCGTGAAGTAGGTCCAGCCGTGCGAGTCGAAAGCCCCCGCAGTGGCCTTCCCGAAGACCTCCGTCCATTTCGCGACACGGTCCCGATCGACGTTCTCATTCACCGCCATCGGATTCGGAGGAAAGAAGTAAGAGGAAACCTGCCCGTGCTGGTCGCAATAGACCTGCGGATTCCAGCGGAGGAACTCCGCAACCTCCTGCCGGGTTTCGTCCTGACTCATCGCCACTCGATCCCGGTTCATGTCGAACCGGTAGTGATTCAGCCTTCCGTAGAGCAGCGTCGGAGCTTGATCCTCGAACGCTCCCGGTTCTGCCGAGCCCTCCGCGACCGAATTGTAATACACGACATAGCGCTCGTGGCCGTCGGGGTTGTACGACGGGTTGACGATCACGACGACGTCCTTCAGGGTGTCCTGAAGGGGCTTAGACTGGGCCAGGTTATAGATCAGTGCCATTCCGGCCTCGAACGAAGCCGTTTCGTCTCCGTGGATGCACTCATTGATCCACACAATCGGCGGTGTGTTCGCCAAGAGACGTTCCTGGTCCTTGGCCCCACCTGAGGCGATTAACTCATGGTTGCGGCGAATCTCTTCGAGTCGCTTGATGTTCTCCGGCGTTGAGATCGCGAACACCCGAAGCGGCCTTCCCTCCACGCTCTTGCCATAGTCGAACCGACGAATCGTCGCACCCGACCCTTGGGCGAGCGCCTGCAAAGTTCGCTCCTGGTCGTGATAGGTGCTGTGCCTGGTCCCAAGCTCCCAGCCAAGGACTTGATCGGGCCGCGCGACGGACCCCGAGTAAGGTCCGTATTCGTAGAGGTTGACCGGCCTCGATAAAAGCAACGACGCGAGAACGCCAAGCAGCATTTCGCCAGTGTAACCGCTGCCGATCCGTCTGATGCGCGGGATTCCCACATGAACCCAATTATCGAAACCCGCTCCCTAGGCAAGGACTACCGAATGGGCGATACGGTCGTCCATGCATTGCGCAAGGTCGACGTCACCATTGAAGCCGGAGAATTCGTGGCTTTGATGGGACCCTCCGGCGCGGGCAAATCGACGTTTATGAACCTGATCGGTTGCCTCGACCGGCCTACCTCCGGGACCTACATCCTGCACGGAGACGATGTCAGCCGTATGACCGACGACGAACTCGCCGAAATCCGAAACCGGCAGATCGGGTTCGTTTTCCAAAACTTCAATCTCCTCCCGCGCGCCTCTGCCCTCCGAAACGTCGAACTGCCCTTGCTTTACTCCGGCGAAAAGCACCGCGCAGAAAGGGCCGAGAAAGCGCTTGGCGCGGTGGGCCTCCTCGACCGCATGCATCACCGGCCTAACGAACTTTCCGGCGGGCAACAGCAGCGCGTCGCAGTAGCAAGGGCCATCGTCAACGACCCAATTCTGATCCTCGGCGACGAGCCGACGGGGAACCTCGACTCTCGAACGAGCGAGGAGATCATGGCCCTCTTCCAAGACCTAAACCGTCAGGGAAAGACCGTTGTGATTGTCACCCACGAAGAGGAAATCGCCCGCCACTGTAAGCGGATTATTCGGTTCAGAGACGGCAATGTCCGGGTTGACGAGCAAGTTCAAGATCCCATCGATTCACGTCAGGCGCTCGATTCGATGCCTCCCGCGGAAGACTAGTCGACGCGAGAGGCTCCGGCAAGACAAGGAACGCGGAGTTCACTCTGCCACCCGTATCGCCGACTCTAGCTGACCCGCTCGTAGCACCGCCTAATCTAGGCGGGTGCTATTCTCCGTCAACTCCCCGTCCCTCAAGTCTCGATAAAAGCAGGTGCGGAAGTTCTCATGGCAAGCGGCCCCAATCTGCTCGACCTCGATCAGTAAAGCATCCCGATCGCAGTCCACGGCGATGCGCTTCACATGCTGCACGTGCCCGCTGGTCTCTCCCTTGACCCAGTATTTCTGCCGGGAGCGGCTCCAGTAGGTGCACAAGCCAGAATCGATCGTGCGCTGCAGGGATTCGCTGTTCATCCAAGCCATCATCAGCACCTGCCCGTTTGCTGAATCCTGAATAATCGCCGGAATGAGGCCGTCCGGGTTGTAGGTGAGATTCTCGATCGCAGACACGCCAGGAAGGTACCCGTGCCAACGCGGCAGAGGTTTCAACCAGTGGCATCACGGCTTTCCAAGCCGAGTTCAGGTTTTGTGTCCACCGGTGGTGCGTCGTCCGGAGGATTTTCTCCGTGCGGATAACCGGTCAGCCTCGCAAGCTCGGAGTCGACCCACGCCAGAATCTCTTCGTTCTCTGCCTTCTTTTCAAAGCGCCGGGCCTCGCCCCACGTAGCAGAAACAACTCGGAATGCGGGTCGCGGAGTCAAGGATCCGTACGGCATGATTCTGCGGGTGTTTTTCAGACCAACGCAGATAACCGCGGCCCCGGACATTCTGACCAGGAGCGCAACTCCCGGTTTAAGGGGCAGGATGCCTCCGCTGACGGAGAGCTCTCCCTCGGGGAAAACGCATACCACCTCTCCCATGCGCAGGAGGGTAACGGCGCGCTTGATCGAGGCGCGGTCCGGCTCGCCCCGACTTACCGGAAATGCCCCGAATTTGATGATCCACTTGCGCAAAAACCCCATATCGAAGAGCTCGCGCTTTGCCATAAAGTGCATGGCCCGCGAGCATCCGATCTGCACGAGGATGGGGTCCACATCGGCTTGGTGGTTGGAGAGCACCAATACGCCGCCGCTCCGAGGAACTCTCCGGCTGCCTTTGACGATGGTCGGGCCAAGAACGGTAAAAAACAGCCAGGAAAAAGCCTTACCAAGGGGTAATCGGAAGTAGCGATGATAGGCCGAAAAAGGCCCCGGTTCTGGTAGCTCTACCTCAGCCATTTAGCACCTTTCGTATCGCCTGGGGATAAGCCGTGTGCTCCAGTTCCAGCACTCGGGCGGCCAAAGTTTCCGCTGTTTCGCCCGGACACACCGGGCAGCGGACCTGGCTTACGATCTCTCCGTCGTCGTAGTTTTCGGTCACCAGATGCACGGTCACTCCGGACTCCTGCTCCCCAGCCGCCAGCACGGCCTCATGAACGTGCATGCCATACATACCTTTGCCGCCATATTTCGGCAGGAGCGCGGGATGGATGTTGAGGATCGGCTTGTAATATCGGGTCAAGACTTCCCGCGGCAGAAGCCGTAGAAATCCGGCCAAGCAAAGGAGATCCGAGCCCTTGATCGCGGCTAGCAGTCGCTCGGCCTCATCCGCGTCAGGTTCGACGATGGCTACTTGGACGCCACGGTCCCGCGCCCACTGAACGGCCGGGGTTTCATCTTTTGGCGAGATGACGACAGACACTTGAGCGCCAAGCTCTCCCCGTTCGCTAGCCTCGACGATGGCCCGCATATTGGAGCCGCGACCCTTCGGACCCACAAGGATTGCGATGCTCGGCACCGTAAGAGGTTACAGCATCTAGGCGGAGAAGCCTTCGACCCACGGCCCCAGGCCAGGCAACTTCGCCCGAACGCGGCGAAGGCCGAATTGATAGGCTTCGAACTCGGCGCTCAGCTTGCGAAAGACTGGCGCTTCGGCGTCGTAAGGCGCATGATCGAAAGTGCTGACAAGGTGATAGCTGAAGCGCCCCTGCTGAGTCAGATCCAAGAGCGAGTCTCCGCCCGGCGCCTTCAAGTGGGAGAGATACTCCGGAAACATCCCCGAGCAGAAAAGCAAGAAGTCGCCGATGTGCTTGTGGACCTCGCGTTCACGCGCAAACGAATCTGCATTCAGGCGAACATCGCCTTCCATCAGCATCCCCGCAATAGTTCGCACGGGCATTCCACTGGCATCCCGGACGGCATAGAGGCCTTCCCAATCCAGGAACTTCACGAGCATTTCGACGATGTAGGCGTCGACGTCGTGAGTCTCTGGAAGTCCAAGATCTCTGTGCAGCGATATGTGCAGTGCGTCGCTGAAGTAGGACCGAATCGGATGCTCTGAACCAATCTCGCCTTTCATTGTTTGTCGTCCCCGTGCGGCTACGTACTTAGACGATTCCGCAAATCGAGCCGAATCTGTACATTCATTGACGGGCGAGTGTTGACCGCAGTTCAAATGATGGGCCATGAGTAGCACGGACCTTTGAGTCCGTGCCTCGCATGCTGTCGAGACAACAAGGTCTAAGCCGTTCCGATCAATTGGCGCAACACGAACTGTAGAATCCCGCCGTGCCGATAGTAGAGCAGTTCCTGCGGGGTGTCGATCCGCACCCTAACTTTGAAACTCTTCACCGTGTCCTTCAACCCCGCCTGTATCTCAAGTAGCCGGCCCCCTCCGAATTCCGAGGCGGCGGCGTGGGAGAGACCGATTAGATCGAACGTCTCTTCGCCGGTCAACCCCAGTTGCTGCCTTCCCTCGCCGGGCAAGAACTCCAGCGGCAACACGCCCATTCCAATCAAATTCGAACGATGGATCCGCTCGAACGACTCAGCCACGACTGCCTTTATGCCAAGCATGAAAGTGCCCTTGGCGGCCCAGTCCCGGCTCGACCCCGAGCCGTATTCCTTGCCTCCGATCACGATCAAGGGTGTGCCGTCGCCCTTGTACTGCATCGCGGCGTCGTAGATCGTCGTCTTCTCGTTAGTCGGGAAGTAGACCGTGAAGCCGCCCTCAGTGCCCGGCACGAGCTCGTTGCGCAGGCGAATGTTGGCAAACGTCCCCCGTACCATCACTTCGTGATTCCCTCGCCGAGAGCCGTAGGAGTTAAACATCTTCGCATCCACGCCATGCGCGGTCAGGTACGAGCCAGCCGGGGAGCTGAGCTTGATCGCTCCGGCGGGCGAGATGTGGTCGGTCGTGATGCTATCGCCGAGCATCGCCAAACACCGCATGCCGGTTAGCTCCGAGATCCCGGTCGGCGCCTGCTTAGCCATTCCCTCGAAATACGGTGGGTTCTTAATGTAGGTCGATTCGCGATTCCAATCGAAAGTCTTCGATCCGGTGACGTCGATTGCGTTCCACTGTGGCCCTCCATCGTAAACCTTTGCGTAGGTTTTCTGATACAAATCCCGGCTCACCGCCTCGCCCATCACGCGGGCGACTTCCGCCTGGGTCGGCCAGACATCTTTCAGAAACACGTCCCCGCCGTTCCGGTCTTTGCCGATCGAGTCCTTGGTGATATCGGTTAAGATCGTGCCTGCCAAAGCGTAAGCGACCACAAGAGGCGGCGACATAAGGTAGTTGGCCCGCACCTCCTGGTGGATGCGGCCCTCGAAGTTGCGGTTACCGCTAAGCACCGAGACAGCCACCAAATCTTTCGCCGCGATTTCCTTGCTGACCTCATCCGGTAGCGGTCCAGAGTTGCCAATGCAGGTCGCGCATCCGTATCCCACCACGTTGAAGCCGATCTGTTCAAGATCGTCTAGCAGGCCCGCCTTCTTCAAATACTCCGTGACGACGCGGGAACCGGGCGCCAACGAGGTCTTCACCCACGGCTTTGGATGGATGCCTAGCTTGGCCGCATTGCGAGCGACCAGGCCCGCTGCCACCATCACGCTCGGATTGCTCGTATTCGTGCAGCTCGTGATGGAGGCGATGACCACTGCGCCGTGCGTCATCTGATCGATCGACGGCTTCTCCAACACAGCTACGCCTGCCCCAGCAGGCTTTACCGTAGCCGCTTTGGCATCGGGAAATGCTGAAGTGAACGATTTTGCCGCGTCGGAGAGAACCGCCCGGTCCTGGGGCCGCTTCGGCCCCGCGACGCTCGGCTCGACCGTCGACAGATCCAGCTCAAGCGTGTCGCTAAACACCGGGTCCTGACTTGAGGCCGTGTAGAACAGGCCCTGCTCGCGAAAATATTTCTCCACAAGCTCGACCTGACAATCCGGCCGGCCTGTCAAGCGAAGGTAGTCCAGAGTGATCTCGTCGACCGGGAAAATACCGCACGTCGCACCGTATTCCGGCGACATATTGCCGATGGTTGCCCGGTCCGCAAGCGGCAGAGTTCGAACGCCCTCGCCATAAAACTCGACGAATTTACCGACCACGCCCTTCTTTCGAAGCATCTCGGTCACCCGCAAAACGAGGTCTGTTGAAGTCGCGCCCTCGCGAAGCTTGCCCGTTAGTTTGAAGCCAATCACCTGCGGAATCAGCATCGAAACCGGCTGGCCTAGCATGGCTGCCTCGGCCTCGATACCGCCGACGCCCCAGCCCAAGACGCCAAGACCATTCACCATCGTCGTGTGCGAGTCCGTCCCTACGAGGGTATCGGGATAGACTTCCTGCGTATCCCCATGGCGAACGAAGGCCACGCGGGCTAGATATTCGAGATTGACTTGGTGGCAGATGCCGGTATTGGGAGGCACGACCTTGAAGTCGTCGAGCGCCAATTGGCCCCATTTCAAAAACGCATAGCGCTCCGAATTCCGCTCGAATTCGAGCTCCGTATTGATTCCCATCGCCTGCGCGCTGCCGAAGGCGTCGATCTGGAAAGAGTGATCGATCACAAGCTCAACCGGCTGTAAGGGATTGATTCGAGAAGCGTCCCCTCCGAGGGAGGTCATCGCCTCTCGCATCGCGGCCAGATCGACGACGCATGGGACGCCGGTGAAATCCTGGAGCAAAACTCGGGCCGGGGTGAAGGAGATTTCTTCTGTAGGATCAGCCTTCGGATCCCACTTGACGAGCGCCTCGATGTCGTCTTTGCAGACCGACAAATCGTCTTCGGTTCGGAGAAGATTCTCGAGCAGAATGCGCAGCGAATACGGGAGCCGCTTCACGTCGTAGCCCGCCTTCTCCATAGCGTCCAAGCGCCAAATGGTGTAGTCGGTGTCTCCGGAGCGGAACGTCGCCCGCGCATCAAAGCTGTTCAAATCTCTTGCCTCCTTGGTACACGCACGACCCCTGCTGCGGCGGTCGAAGTCGTCGGGGGCAAGGGGCGATTGGTCGGGTTAAGGATACCTTCTTGAGGGAGCCCGGCGAATTCGGCATAGCGTTTGTATAAGTTATGCGCCGCCGGATAGCACGAATGAGGGGACATGAAGTGCGGAAACTCGAAGGTGATGATCTTCTCCGCCATTTCTGAAGCGGCCTCCATCTTGAAACGTAGATACCGCCAGTCGGCTGGAGGAAATTTGATCGGCATGTCCCGATCGAAGGTCTCGAGGTTCGACCATATCGTCACCCCGTACTTGAGCCCCAGCTGTCCGATCCCCTGCACGAACGCCGGCAGTTCCTGATAGTGAACTTGCCCGTCCTGGAACGCGCAGATGTCGAACGCGCCTTTCGTATCCGCGAAGATCCTGTCCCAGTGGTCGAACGACTCCTCCAAGGTGAAGGCGGCCGCTCCCATCTGTTTCGCCCCTTGCGGATAGGGCGAAATCAGGACGGGAAGGTCGATCGCCTCTTTGCAAGCCCGCCCAAGCGAGTTAAAAATCTCGATGATATGCGCGTCGTTCTTGCCCGTTTCGTGGCACATGTACCAGCCGCGAAAACTCTTATGGTGGCTGTAACGATCCGCGACCTCCCGAATGAAAGCCACATTCAGCTCCACCTCCTTCCACCAGCTTCGGCGCAGCCAATGGTAGCCAGAGTCATAGAGGCCGAAGAACAGGTTCAGACCGAACTCGTCGGCCAAAGACAAAAAGACCTCGCCCAGATCCTCGTGGACCGGTAGGAGGTCGGGAATCGTCTTGCTCGGAAAGATGCACTTGTTTTGGTATCCGGCGCGGATAATTACGACGGTGTCGATCCCGATCCGGGAATAAAGCTCGAACTCCCTCCGCCAATCCTCACGACCCCAGTTTTGGGAAGGAATGTCGTGCGTAATCTCGTCCAAAAAAGTCCCAGTGATCCGGGGCTGCGTCGGCATTCGCAGATTGTACTTGCGGACCGCAGTAGGGCCAAGGGACGCATTGTGCCCTTTGGCCCCCTGCCTCCGATGCAAGGGCACAATGCAATCTCGGGCCTACTCCTCTATTCTCGCCCCAAGACCTTTTCCCGATACCGATTGAACCCGTCAGTCTTCTCCACCGGAATCCCCATCGCCGAGGCCAATGCATGCGCGCGGCGCTCGATCCACTTCACATTCGGCCCCGACATCAAAAGCGCCGTTCTCCCGGCGTTCCAGAGCAAGTGAGCCCGATACACGGTCCCTGGCTTCAAAGGATTCTTCGGATCGCTTGCCGCCTTGTCGACGACCGAGAGCTTGATCGAGCGAAGCTGGTGAATTGGGTGGATGTGCTTGTTCTGAAGCGGCCAGAATCCGGTCATCGTGACCACGTGCCGCTCTTTCTCGTCGAACACGACCTTCCGAACCCACAGCGCAAGAAGCAACCCGACGATCGCCGCCGCCGAACCCCAAGGCCACCAGCCCGACCGTCCTTGCTGCCAGGCCCACTCGATCAATGCATAGGCCCCGAAAAGGAACAGCAGGAATCCAACGACCCGGTAGGTCATGTATGGGCGATAAATGCGCGTGAAGAACACGGAGTCAGTCTAGCCGCCTCGACCAAAAACAAAAAGAGCGCTACCGCCTTGGTAGCGCCTTTTTAGTAATCAGAGCCTAGCGTGGCTCTGATCGACGCTGCGCGTCTTCCTGATGCTGCTTTTCAACCTCAGCGCCCTTGCCCTGGGCGATCATAGCCTTGTCGTAGGCATCGCGACTGTACTGCTTTTTCATCGCATTGATGTCATTGTTATCCAGCTCGCTCTTCGCGCAACCGACGCCCGATACGACCGCTAAGATCAAGGCCACGGTGGTGATTCCCACCCGTCTCATTGGCCGAAGCCCCACATCGGATAGTTGATGTTTCGATTGATCGTTCCGGTGTACTTGTCACCCGCGAAGAGCGGATCGCCGACGTAACACGTATCCGAAGTTACCGTGCCACCCGAGATGAGCTGGGAAGTTGGCGGCGTTTTTCCGAGAAATGCACCTACCGTAAGGAACTTCGCACCGCCATCGGCGCGACCGATGTTTACACCGCTAGTGACGACCTTGCCCGTGTCGACGTCGCTAGTCGGCTGGGGATTCATGGCGCACTCTGCAACCGACATCTTGTTCATTCTGAAAGCCCAGAATTCACGGTCAGCTCTCGGATAGCCCGTCAACTCACTCGTCGCAGTCTGCCCGGTCTGCACCTGGATAAGTGCAGGAATATAAGGGCTGGTGTTCAACGGCACGTTGTCGATAAACAGAAGGGCCTGGGCCACGTCGGGCAATCCTGACTGATTTCCGCCTGAAAAAGAGGCTATGTTGCTATAAGAGAAAGGAACCCCGCTGTTTATGTTCACACTCTTCAGCCCCGTCAGGCCAATATTGAACGCGATATTCCCCCAAATTTGTCCGTAGCTGTCCCATGAAGACGCGTCTTTCAGTCTTGTGGAGATAGTGAACAGGTCAGTGCTCTTCACATATGGCATCAAAAACTTCTGCCAGAACCGCTCGTCGACGATGTTATAAGTGTTCGTGCCGCTTGTACAGCCGGATGTCGGGGTCGTATTGTAGGACGGATCCCGAAACTTCGGGTTCAACGCGCTGCCAAGGGCACAATAGCGTCCCTTGAAGTAATAGTCGTCATTGTCGCCCTGGTACATGTACATCGCTAACGCGACCTGCTTGACATTGGAGAGGGAAGCCGTTTTCTTAGCGGCCAATTTGGCCTGCGCGAAAACCGGGAAGAGGATGGCAGCGAGGATGGCGATAATGGCGATAACCACCAGCAGCTCGATCAAGGTAAAAGCTTTTTTCATATAAATTCTGCTCCGAATCCCGACGTCTGCCGCTTCCATGCAGGCCCCGTCTCGGCTATGGCGCCGCGATCCAACGGCGATCTTGCTGAGAATGTTGTACTCCTAACATCAAGATAATGTTAAGGCCCTGACGCAAATATTGTAATGCATGGGCATACGCAAAACCGCGTGTTCCCTCCTCGCAGCTAGAACGGTGGATAACTTTTGTGAGTTTCTGCTCGTTGCACGAATGCCCCGACTCCTTCATTCATTAGCGTATCGATATCCGCTAGTGGACGAAGTTCGTCGATCGCTTCCGCGAGCCAGGCATTCCCCGCGATCACGTCGATCGGGCGTTTCAAATACTCGTATTCGTACGGGCCCTCGCGCCACTCCAGTTTCTCTCCATATCGCCTCCTGATCTGCTGGAGAATCGCGAGATAAGTGAGCACCGGCCGAAACATCGCTCGATCCAAAACGTGAACGAACACGCCGCCGCAACGCTCCCCTGCCCACTTGCCCGACGTGGGCTGAAAGTCAACCGCGCGGAAGAGACAACCCGCCAAGTCAAGCCCATTCAGATCGGCCGCAAGGTCCCACCCATCGATGAACGGCGCTCCGAGTTGCTCGAACGGCTTCGTCGTGCCCCGCCCCTCCGAAAGGTTCGTCCCCTCCAAGAGGCACCCCCCAGGATAGACGGTCGCCGTCTCCATCGTCGGCATGTTCGGCGAGGGCATGACCCAGGGCAACGCTGTCTGCTCGTAGGACATGGAGCGCCACCAACCAGCCATCACGACGGTCTCGACCGTGCCAGCCCCGTCAAAGGCTTCCACCTGAAAAAAGCGGGCCAGTTCGCCGATCGTCATCCCATGACGGATAGGCAAGGGAAAGAGTCCGACGAAAGATGCGAAGGCCGGGTCCAAGACGGGTCCCTCAACAGCCATCCCGCCGATCGGATTCGGCCGGTCGAGGATCATCAACGGAATCCCCGCTGCCACACAAGCCTCAATGCATAGGAACATGGTCCAGATGAACGTGTAGTACCGAGCGCCGATGTCTGGCAGATCGATCACCAACACGTCGAGCCCGGACAGCATCTCCGGTGTGGGTTTCCGATGCTCGCCATAGAGCGAGAAAACCGAGAGCCCGGTGCGCTCATCGCGCCCGCCCGACCACTCGATCATGTTGTCCTGCGTATGCCCAAACAGCCCGTGCTGAGGTCCAAACACCCCTCCAAGAGTCAACTCGCCGGACCGGTGCAGCGGCAACAAAATCTCGATGACGTGCCGGAAGTCGCGGGCGATAGAGGCTTGGTTGCAAAGAACCCCAATTCGTTGGCCTCGGCAGCGATCGAAGTTTTCACGGGCGAGGATGTCGAGGCCGGTGAGAGTCATGGCTCCATGGGTGGTGGAATTGAATTGATGACGGTGTTTATGGAACTGAAGACTGCGCCGCCTCTATCTCCTCCGACCTCATAGTCAATCGATTCCCTCACTCCTCCTCTGCAGGAAATCCGGCATCCGCGAGGTGCTTGAACAAGTCGCTCGTGTTCATGCCCTCCACGTAACGCACCGTCACCGTCCGAGCGGGCACGTCGACCTCGCAGGAGTCGATTTCGGGCGCATTGCGGAGGGTTTCGTCGATCAGATCGGCGTCGCTTTGCGAGCGAATGTCGGGACATACGAACGATTTGACAATGTATTCGATCATGGCCAGGTGCATCGTACAACAAGATCGAAGGGGGAGTTCTATAGCTGGGACCGCCGCCGTCTCGCCGCCAAGCCCCGGAGACATCCCGATTTCGGGATAGGCTGGATAAGGGACTCGGGCTCAGCCTGCTGGTAAGGCTGACACTCCCACCCGGCCCCTCCCACATGCACAAACATTGAGCGGGGACGGTTATCTCCGGGCCGCTCAGCAACCCACCGAAGGCGGCAACCGTATAATCAGACAGGAGCAGGACGAAGACAGAAATGTATCAGGCACCTCTCTCCGCGGAGTACGCCGATCTCTCCCCCGAAGAGACCGACCGCCGTATCCTCGCCGCCAAAGCCGAACTGGGCCCACGCTTAGTCATCCTCGGCCACCACTACCAGCGCGACGAGATCATCCGCCACGCCGACTTCCGAGGCGATAGCTATAAGCTCGCGAAGGATGCAGCCTCCCATCCCGACGCCGAGTTCATCGTCTTCTGCGGCGTGCATTTCATGGCCGAGAGCGCCGATATCCTCACCCCGCCAAACCAAAAGGTAATTCTCCCCAACCTCGCCGCAGGCTGCTCGATGGCCGACATGGCGAACCTCTTCCAAGTCCGGAATGCCTGGCGGCAGATCCAAGAGGCGTTGCGGCCCTCCGGCATTTCGGCCTTGGAACTCGCGGCGACGTCAGCCGGGCGTGCAACCAGAACAAGCAGCTCCAATACCTTGGTTTCTGAGCCCCTTAACGCCCCAACGGCGGAGCGCCCCAACGCCGAAAGACCGCAGGTCCTCCCAATAACCTACATCAACTCCGCCGCAAACCTAAAGGCATTCGTAGGCGAGCATGGCGGGTCGGTGTGCACTTCCACCAACGCCCCAACCGCCGTCAAATGGGCGCTCGAGAACGCCAACAAGGTGCTCTTCTTTCCGGACCAGCACTTGGGCCGAAACACCGGCGTCAAGCTCGGCTACAACCCGGAGAGCGACATGATTATCTGGGACCCGTTCAAGCCTCTCGGCGGCAATACTCAGGAAGATATCCGCCGCGCGACGTTCATCCTGTGGAAGGGCCACTGCTCGGTGCACCAGCGATTCACCGTTGATCAGGTCCAGAAGGCCCGCCGCGAGTTTCCCGGCATCAATATCCTCGTGCACCCCGAGTGTCCATTGGAAGTAGTGAAAGCGGCGGACTTCGCTGGTTCCACCGAATTTATTATCCAAAAAGTGAAAGAGGCGCCTGCCGGCTCGGACTGGGCAATCGGAACGGAGATCAACCTCGTCAACCGTCTCGCAAAAGAAATGCCGGACAAGATGATTTTCTGTCTAGATCCGCAAATCTGCCCCTGCTCCACGATGTACAGAATCCACCCCAGCTTTCTCCTCTGGACCTTGGAGAATCTGGCGAACGAAAGGGTCGTAAACCAGATCACCGTCACCGAACCTACTCGCTCGAACGCCCTTCTCGCGCTGCAGAGAATGTTAACGGTCTGCGCTTAGAGAAGAGTTTCGAGCTTTCCGGGGCATTTGAAATCGGCAGGCAAGGCTAGGTGTTATTTTTCGGATTTTCATCAGCCTTGGCATCTGGCCAAGATTGATGCGAGGTCATCGCCAATGTCCAGTCGTTGTCGCGCCTTACGTAAACCGAGTTGATCGAGCCTCGATACGGCTTGCCCGATTTGGCTGACTTTGCTGTGGCGTGATAGGCCACGGCTGCCGCATCCGCCGAGAGCTCTATGACCTGGACATCTTGGATATCCACATCGTCCAACCTTCAGCCCCTTCCGTTGCCTTGATGGCATCCTCCTTCGTAACAAAACCCATCGGCTCCATCACGGAGATCGCCTTATCGTCCATATATTTCTGGAAGAAGCTTGGATCTGCGCTCCAGAAGCCGCGTTCCACCGCCAAAATCGCTTCACGTGTTGTTTCCATAACTGTGGGACTAACTCTTGATTGCGGGTGTTCGTCCCGCACAGCGGAAGCGCCTGGAGGGCGTATCACCGCCTTCTCGGAAGCGAAGAGACGTGCCACGTTGCGAGGAGAGACGGTCTTTGCAGCGCAACATCCTCGCAATGGGCCTTGTGACTAGCGGTTCGGCGATCGCTCTGAGGAGCCCGGTCAACAACTCCTGTAGACCCTTAGCAGTGTTAAGGACTCGAGGGAAAAAATGAAGACCACCGTTGCTCTAACCGCCTTCGCACTCACCGTCGTTACCGCCTCTGCCCAGGTCATTTACACAGGAGGCACCTACTTTCAGAATTTGACACTCTCGCGCTAAGCGGACTCGGCAATCCTTGGGTAAACAATAATCCCGCACCCGGTATGCAAGGCTGGGACTCAAATCTGGCGTCCTACGACGCCGATAATGGCAGTATCGCCCTTTCGGGACTCTACAGCGAAGGGCCAAGCACTTCAGAGTGAGCTCTTGGGTCGGTCGCCCTGCCTGGCGCGCTCATCGTTTATGGGATGCGGGTCCAAAACGGCACCGGAGGAACCCTCAATTCGGTGACGCTGAACTACACTGGCGAACAGTGGCGGGATGGCAGTGCTCCCTCCGCCGCCGTCCTGACGTTCCAATTCAGCACGAACGCGACTAGCTTGCTTACGGGTATCTGGAACAACGTTTCTTCGCTGGATTTCAACTCGGTAAGCAATGTTGGCGCAGGCGCCATTAACGGAAATCTCGCCATCAACGAAGCGTTCCCCTCAGGGACGGTCAACAGCCTCAACTGGCTGAACGGAACTGACGTTTGGGTGCGGTGGTTGCATGTTGGAAATCAAAGCCGCCACGCCCTGGCCCTAGATGAGGTTCATCTGAGCGCCCAAGCCACGCCCGAACCGAGCACCCTGGTGGCCTGCGGACTCGGTGCCGTCTGGTTCGCCCAACTCGGCCGCCAAAAGAGATCGTAACGCCCATGTCTTCGGACACGACAAGGCCCGCCTTTCGGCGGGCCTTGTCCATTGGTGGTCCCACTTAGTGGGTGTGCTTCATGCCGTACATGCAGCAGTTCATCATTATCTTCTTTCCGACCGCCATTTCAGCGGGCGACATCTTCATCATCATGCGGCGCATGGTCATCTGCTCCGAAGGGCTGAGACCGCTCATCATGTGCGCCATGCTAGCCTTCTCGTCCATGTGCTTGGGCATATTCTTGTGGGCGTCGTGCATGCACATCGTGCCACGCTTCATCATCACGGCGCGCTCGGCCTCGCTCATCTTGTGCCAGTGAATCATCGCCGTCTGCTTCTCGCTCGACGACAGACCCATCATCATGGTCTCCATCATCATCGAACTCGGCATGGTCATGTGGTGCTGAGTCATCTTGTGATGCTGCATTCCGCCCATCCCCTTCACCTGGGCGAACGAGGTCGAAATGGCGGCTAGGGCGAGGATCGAAAGAGTAAGTGTTTTCATAGTAGGTTTGCGGGGCGATCTCGCCCAATTACTCCTAAGAAGAAACGAAGGGCAAAAGGTTCCTGGTCCTGTGCCTATTTGTGAAAAAACCTCTTCTGACTTCAAAACGTTTACGGCCACCGGTCTCTCAGAATATCTGAGATGAAGCCCACGCGAACCTGGGATGGCGGGTCCGAAGGTAAAACCTAGAGCATGAATCAGCCTTACGGTCGCGTCTACAACTTTTCCGCCGGCCCCTGCACCCTCCCCGTCGAAGTTCTCGAAGAGGCTCGCGACGATCTTTTGAACTACAAGGGCGCGGGCATGAGCGTGATGGAGATGAGCCACCGAGGCAAAGTTTTCGAGCAAATTCTCGCCGACTCGGTCGCCGGGTTGAAGAAGATACTAAATGTGCCGGACAACTTCAAGATCCTCTTCCTCCAAGGAGGAGCGAGCATGCAGTTTTCGATGATCGCGATGAACTTTCTCTGTCGCGGCGAGGCGGATTACATCACAACCGGAACTTGGGGGGCTAAGGGATTTGAATCCGCGGCGATCGAGGGCAGCGCGAAGGAGATTTTCAGCGCGAAGGCGACCAACTTCGATAGGACGCCCTCGATGGCGGATTTGACCTTCACGCCCCACGCCGACTACGTTTACTACACCAGCAACGAGACCGTTCAAGGCGTGCAGTTCAAAGGCGATCAATCCTTTCCAGGGACGGTCATCTGCGACATGTCGAGCGATATCCTTTCGCGAGAGGTCGATTTCAGCAAGTATTCGCTGATCCACGCGGGGGCACAAAAAAACATGGGTCCAGCGGGTGCCACAGTGGTCTTGATCAGCGATGAGATGCTGGACCGTGTACCGCAGGGTCTCTCGCCGATGCTGGACTACCGGGTGCAGGCGGCCAACGGGTCGATGTATAACACCCCTCCCTGTTGGAGCATTTATATGTGCGGACTCATGTACAAGTGGGTCGATCGCCAGGGCGGCGTAGTTGAGATGAAGAAGCGCAGCGAAGAGAGATCGAAGGCCCTCTACGAGGCGGTCGATAGCTCCGGCGGCTTCTATAAGGGTCACTCGCAGCTCGCCTCTCGGTCGGTCATGAACGCGACTTTCACGCTCCCAAGCGAAGAACTCACGAAGGTCTTTCTGAGCGAGACGGAAGCGGCGGGCTTCGACGGATTGAAGGGACACCGGGCGACGGGCGGCGTACGGGCGAGCATTTACAACGCTTTCCCGGTTCAAGGCTGCGTCGATCTTGCCGCCTTCATGAAGGAATTCGCGAGTAAGAACGGCTGACTTGAAGCGCCGAGCAAAACAGGCCTTTCTCGACGCGCTGGACGCATTACGGCGAATGATCCGGCCCGTTCTCGCCATCCAGGCGGCCGCCGTGCTGTTGGTGATCGCGTTCTACTCATTTCCCGCGGTGCGGGAATTCAGCGGACGCCTTGCGAGTTGGAGCGCAGCGGGAGGCGTCTGGGGCGCCGCGCTGACTACCCTAGTGGCAAGCATCGTCATTCCTCGGCTATTCAAAGCGATCGTGAGGTGGAAAGGCGAGAAGGAGTCTGTGGCGGACCTTGCCTTCGAGGTCGGTTATTTTGCCTTCATCGGCATCGAAATCTTTCTGTTCTATGCCCTACAGTCCCTGCTCTTCGGCGACTCGCCGCGGTTTGCGACGGTGGCCGCGAAGGTAGCTCTCGACATGCTCGTCTTCACACCTCTTTGGAACATGCCCTTGTCGTCGGTTCTCTTTCTGTGGCGCGACCGAGGATTTTCCTTCGCGAGAACTCGCGAGTCGATTAAGCAGGGCGACTTGGTCCCCAGACTTGCGGTCTTTGTCGTGGGGGCTTGCGGCTACTGGTTTCTTATGGTCTCTGCTATCTACTCGCTGCCGCACGACGTGCAGTTCTGTCTGTTCCTGCTGGCCCAGGGCGCTTGGACTCTGATCTTGCTCGCGATGGATCGCGCGAAGCGCAGCGCCCTGCCCATTCCCGTCTAGCCCCTATCGAAGGATGTATCCTCTCGCCAATGCGGGGGACCTTGCTGAATACGGCGACGGTGGCGATCGGCGCGACCGTCGGTCTTCTGGCCGGCCAGATCATTCCCCATGACTATCGCGAAATCGCCCTCGCGGGGCTTGGGCTAGTGACGGTAGGGATTGGCCTGCGAATGTTTCTCAAAACTCGCAACGTGCTGGTCGTAGCGATTTCGGTTTCCGTGGGCGGGGTGATCGGTTTGGCGTTGGGCATCCACTCGGGAATCGACGCTTTCGCAACATGGGCGCGAGAACATCTCCCTGGCGACATCAGCCGATTCAACGAGGGCCTGATCACGTCCTTCGTACTCTTCTGCATCGGGCCTATGACCCTCCTCGGGTGCATGGAAGATGCGCTCGAAAAGAAGATCGAAATCCTGTCTCTGAAATCCACGATGGACGGCATAGCGGCGGTTTTTCTCGCCGCCACGTTTGGAGCGGGAGTCCTTGTGACCGCTCTTCTGCTCTTCATCTTCCAGGGAACCGTGACGGTCGCGGCGTCCCGTCTTAAGGCGTTGGCGGATAATCCGATTTTGCTGGATGAATTGACAGCCTCGGGCGGAGCGATCTTGATGGGGATCGGGATTGGATTGATCGGCTTGAAGGACTTACACACCGCGAACTATCTGCCTACCTTGGCCCTGGCGCCATTGGTAGCGCTGGCGTTTACCCGGATTGAGAGGAGGACCGCGTGACAATGCGCCGTACTGGCGCGATCATGGTGGCGCTCGGAATTGCGAGCTTCGCGGGCGGGCAGCGGGTAGCCGACCGATACGGCGAAAACCTATCCGGCATTTTCTGGGGCCTCGCGCTTTGGCAATGGGTCGGTATCCTCATCGCCCTCGTTTTCGGGCTGCTCGTTGCGACCACCGTTCATCTCGTCACGAAACGAATTTTGCATTTGCGCGAACGGATTTGGGGGACGAAATTCAGTCGGACGACCTCACGGGGGCTTGGCCAGGGCGCGGCCATGGTGGCGCTTGTTCTGGTCGGGTACGCCGCCATTCCGAACTTGACCCTGCCGACAAACTTCGTCGCCAACTTCCAGTTGGTCCTAGAGGCCCTCTCCATCGCGGGGGGAGTGCTGATCGTGCTGGGTCTGTGGGACGCGGTCTGCGAGGCGATCGCGCATCGGTCCAGCCACGTCGCCCGGGCCGAGCGGCTCCTCATTCCGGTTACCCGGAAGCTCGTTCGGTTCCTGATCCTGGTCGTGGGACTTCTCGTAACCCTGGGCACCTTCGGGGTGAATGTGACGGGGCTGATCGCGGGCCTCGGCATCGGCGGCTTGGTCGTCGCCTTGGCGGCGAAGGACTCGGTCGAGAATATCTTCGGGTCCCTCACGATCCTCTTCGACATGCCGTTCGCCCTCGGCGACTGGGTGAAGATCGACAAAGTGGAGGGCGTGGTCGAGGAGATCAACCTTCGCTCGACCCGCATCCGCAGTTTCGAAGACTCGATGATTACCCTCCCCAACTCGAATCTGATCAAGGCGAGCGTGGAGAATTTCGGAGCACGGCGTTTCCGTCGCCAAAAAATCTCCGTACGCTTTGCCTACGACTCCAAACCCGATGTGTTGGCCAAATTCGTCGAAGCGATCCGTGTTTATTTAAAGGATGAGTTGCCCGCTATGGAAGGACGCACCATCGTACGGATGAACGAGTTGGCAGAGACTTCCATCGGCGTGCTCATTCAGTGCTTCTTCGAAGTCGACACGTATGACGAGGAACTACGCTTGCGGGAGCAGCTTCTGACCCAGATTTTGACGTTGGCTCGGCGCCTCCGGCTTCTCTTCGTTCCACTTCCACATCCAGCGATGGATGAACCGGAAGAGAAGACACCGGCAAAGAACTAGAAACCATGGTGGACCTAGACGCCTACCTCGCCCTCCGCAACCGTCCCAAGGGCCGGGCTGCCATGCGCCAGACTTGGCTCGATCTAACGTTCCTCCACTTCTCGGCCGATCCCGCCGGGGTTCAAGCGACCCTGCCCAACGGCCTAACCGTCGACACGTTTCCGGACGAACAGGGCCGGGAGCGAGCTTGGATAGGACTCGTTCCATTCCGTATGACGGGCATCCGGTTTGAAGGCACTCCCGCGATTCCAGGGTGCCACGCCTTCCCCGAGACGAACGTCCGCACCTATGTCCATCGCCAGGGCAGAGAGCCTGGCGTTTGGTTCTATAGCCTGGACGCCGCAAATCCCTTTGCTTGCGCGTACGCCCGACGATTCTTTGGGCTGCCGTACTTTGCCGCCGCAATGCACTGTCGCCGAAAGGGGAACGTCGTGCGATACCGGAGTAGTCGCCGAAGAGATGGCGCTCGCGTCGACGGATCGACCCTCATTGAAGGGTCGCTACCGGCGCTCTTGCCGGGAACGCTCGAATTTTTTCTCATCGAGCGTTATCTGCTCTATGCAAGAAAGAGAGGAGAGCTCTATACGGGCAAGGTCTTTCACAAGCCTTACGAACTGAATGCGGCGTCTTTCGAAGGTCAAGAATCGTTGCTTGCCTTCGCTTCGTTGGAACCTCGACCATGGGAAAGCTGCCTGTACAGTCCCGGAGTGTCAGTCGAGATCTTCTCTCTAACCAAGTGCTGAGTCTCCCCTAACTCCGCCAAATCGGAAAGCCATGCCAACCGATTGCAAACGTGCCCGCCGGAGTCAAGGCGGTGCCAAACTTTTGTCGGAAACCCCGATGCCGAAGGAACTCAGGGGCACAAACTCTTCTGTTCGCGCTAACATCACGAGGACCTATGGAGTTCTTGGTGCTATTTCCCGACGGCCGCACGTTCGGCCCTGCCAGCGTTCAGACCCTTTCGGAGTGGGCGCAGCAGGGCCGTTTGCTGCCCAACACCACGCTGGAGAATCTCGGCACCAGGGAAAGGGTAACCGCGGGGAGCGTGGCTGGAATATTCCCCGCGCCTTCACAGCCCGAAAGCTTCGGTAGCCCTGCCGCATATCCCAGATACTTTACGCCCGCAGCGAGCTACGCTCAGCCGATCGACGGCATGGCGATCGCTTCGCTGGTGCTCGGGATTCTCTCCATAATTCCCTTTTGTATCTGGTTTGTCGCAATTCCCCTAGGCATCATGGCGCTCATCTTTGGATTTCTGGGGAACAAGGGATCGAGCAAGGGGATTGCTGTCGGGGGAATCGTATGCGGCATTGTGGGCATCGTGATCGCCCTCATCTTCGTGCTGCTCATCTATAGCAACCGCGGTCGAGGCTGGTTTTAGTACGTCAGATACTGGGTGTGGAAGGTGCCGTCTGCGTGCAGGTCGATCAGGCTGAATCCCTGACTCGTCTCCTGCATCGGACCGTTCCACCAAGCTCCGCAAACGGAGCCGCCGCAATAGTGCGTCACGCCGTTATATTCGACCTTGTTCACTAAGTGGGTATGCCCACTTAGACAGAGCCGAACGTTTGGATGCTTCCACATCAGGTCCTTGATCTTGCGACCGTCGACATGCATCAGGGCGCCCGGGATGTGCCAGTAACCGGCGCTCTCGTATTGTCCGAACAACGCCGCACAAGCGGAGAGGATCGGCACGTGCGAAACCATGCAGATCGGCGTCGTTTTTGGCACGGCTTGGAAGTCTGCCTCTAGCCACTTCAGCTGTTGTTCGCCGAGGTGGGCCGTGTAAGCTCCCTTGGGAGCGCGCATGAGGCTGTCGAGGAAAACGAAGTGCCAACCCGCCGCGTCGAAGCTGCGATTGGGCTTTTCTAGGCCGGTCCATTTGAGCCAGTAATTCTTGCCGAAATCATCGTGGTCTTGGAGCTTGGAGGCGTTAGTGCCCCAGCCCCAAATGTCGTGGTTTCCGATGCAGTGCTGCACGGGCAAGCTGTTGTGGCGATCGAAGATGCCGGATACAAGGTCGTATTGAGCTTCGACCCGTCCGTGATCCTCGTTCAGCGCATCCATGATAATGTCGCCACCCTGGAATATAACGTCAGGCTTCTCAGTGAGACTGTTAACCGTCTTCAGGCACTCTGTAAGACGGTCGACACCCTTACCTTCCGGCTTCAGGTGAATATCCGTCAGATGTGCGATGCGGAGAACCCGACGGTTGTGATGGTGGCCGGGGCGGCGATGCCGCTCCCCAAAGGGCGACGCGAGGATGGGCGCCGCGACACCAGCCGCTGCTCCCGCCAGTAGCCCCCTGCGAGACAATCCCTCCATACCATTGAAAGATAGCGTGAAATCCCCTAAAACCAAGGGCTAGATCCATAAAATGCTGCGAAAAAAGCCCTTAACGCTACATTTGGCGAACTTTTCTCCCTTCGATGCCGAGAAATTCCTTGACGCCATCACGCGTCGTCCAGGCCCGCCCTACGGCAGCTACGGGCGCCGCGACCGTTACTTGCTTGACAAGGACTCGGTCGCTCGCCGGCTCGGCCGCCGCAATGGAAGTCAATGCCATTATTCAATGAAGGTTGCGGGTAAGAACCGCTTCTCTTGCAAGGTGTTTGGCGCCGCAATGGAAGTCAATGCCATTAATCCAATGAAGGTGCTGATCACTTTCCGTCCTCCGTCTGCACGTATCCCTCGCCTGTCTCGCAATACCGCTTGAGCCGGCGCAGGCCTGAATTCCACCCTAGCCCGCAGTCCTATAGCTAGGGTGCGCCGGCGTCCCGTCGGCAAGACTGGCAAGCGCCACGGCACAAAAGTGAGCCTACGAGACCTTCTGATCCGCGAACCGGAGAACGCTCTCCGCAACATATCGGGCCTGAGCCTCCGACAGATGCTGGTGGATCGGCAAGTTCAGAATATCTTTCGAGACTCTTTCCGTGACGGGTAGCGATCCCTCGCCCGCCGCGAACTTGCGGTATGGCGAATGGAAGTGGATCGGCACCGGATAGTAGATCATGGAATCCACTTCCTGCTCTTTCAAGAACGCCTGCATCGCGTCCCGACGCTCATGACGGATCGAGAACTGGTGCCAGGTGTTGTTGTTGCCTTCGAAAGTCGTCGGCAGAATTGCGTCGCTGCCCCGTAAAAGGTCCGTGTAGATCGCGGCGATCCTCGTGCGTCTTTCGTTCCACTCGGCCAGCCGAGTGAGCTTCACGCGAAGCACCGCGGCCTGCATCTCGTCCATGCGCGCCGTGTAGCCGAGGTGGTCGTAATAGTAGCGCTCGCGCCCCATGCCGTGGACCCGAATGGACCGGCAAGCCTCCGCGACTGCGTCGTCGTTGGTCACGATCATCCCCGCATCACCGGCCGCCCCGAGGTTCTTGGTCACGTAGAAACTGAAGCCAGCCGCAGAACCGAAGTGCCCCGCCGGCTTTCCGTTGTAGTTGCAGCCAAGCGCCTGTGCCGCGTCCTCCAAGACGATAAGATTGTGCTTAGCGGCGATCGCCGCTATGGATTCGATGTGGGCCATCTGGCCGAAAAGGTGGATAGGCAGGATCGCCTTCGTGCGAGGCGTAATCGCCGCTTCGATCTTCGTCGGATCGAGCATGAATCCGTGACTTTCGATGTCGACGAACACCGGCGTCGCACCCGTCTGGACGATCGTCTCTACGGAGGCTACGAAGGTGAATGCGGTCGTGATGACCTCGTCGCCCGCTCCGATCCCCACCGCATCCATGGAAATGCGAAGCGCATCCGTGCCCGAGTTAAGCGCGATCCCGTGCTTCATCTGATGCAGATCGGCCAGCTCTCGTTCCAGCGCCGAATGGTTCTTTCCCATTACGTACGCGCCGCTAGAAAGGACGTCGTGAACGGCGGCGTCGAGCTGCGGCGCGAGCTCGTCGTACTGGGCTTTGATATCGTAAAAAGGAACTCTCACGGCGCCTCTATTGTGGCTGATTCGCATCAAAGGCATAAGGCGCGAATCGGTGTAGACGCAGGTTCAACCTGCGACATGCAAGCGATCTCGCGGACCTTGCCATTCCTCGCTACAAGGGGCTCCTTTACTCGGGAGTCAACCTGAGAAAACAAAAGGCCGGCGGAAAAACCGCCGGCCCTTTCAAACTTTCTCGCGCCGCTGCGAGGTTAGGCGACGCTTGCGCAGGCGCCGCACTCAAGCGCCAGCGAAATTTCCCTTTCAAGCCGTCCAGCTTCGAAATCGCTTAGATAGATGCGATCGATGCCTGCGGGCTCCGTCAGCTTCCTCAGATACATAATGAGGTCCTCCGCCTCTTCACGACTGAGGACGATGCCGACGTCGTTAAGAGTCTTGCTGGTTGCGTAGTCAACGATCTTCATTGTCCTCTTCCTCCTTGTTTGTGTCTAACGAATAGAACTACAAGCGGTAACGGCTGCCCCGTTCCAATGTTCGGCACGTTCAGGCCAAAAGCCTCAGAATGATCGGAGTCGAGCGCGAATCCATGAACGCTCGAACTGCATTCGAAGAGCGCACATCAGTTCCAATCTTGATGCACAAACTCTGAAGATGGCACTCCACTCACATTTGCAACTGAAGGGGCTCGCGGAGTCGGACCTCTAGCGATTGTTGGGTCCACAATACAAGCATGAGCGTCACCGAGATCTTCCGCGAGATGAGCTACGGGCCCGCGCCGGAATCGGCGGGACTGGCGAACGAGTGGCTGGATAACCACGGACGGGAGTTTGGGCTGTATATCGGCGGCGATTTTCGAGACCCCTCCGACGCGCGGCGGTTCGAAACCCACAACCCCGCCACCGCCAAACCTATCGCAAAGATCGCGCAAGCGAGCGAAGCTGACGTCGACGCCGCCGTCCGCGCTGCGCGAGCGGCCCAGCCGGAGTGGGAAGTGCTCGGCGGGCACGGACGGGCCCGGGTGATGTACGCCATCGCGCGCAAGATCCAGAAGCATTCGCGCCTCTTCGCCGTGCTCGAATCGATGGACAACGGCAAGCCGATCCGGGAGACGCGCGACCTCGACATTCCGCTAGTGGTCCGCCACTTCTACCACCACGCCGGCTGGGCCCAGGTTCGCAACGACGAGTTTCCGGGCTACGGACCAATCGGCGTGTGCGGCCAGATTATCCCCTGGAATTTCCCCCTCCTGATGCTCGCCTGGAAGATCGCCCCCGCGCTCGCCGGCGGAAACACGGTGGTGCTCAAGCCAGCCGAATTCACATCCCTGACGGCGCTTCTCTTCGCCGAAATCTGCGTCGAAGCGGGAGTTCCGAAGGGGGTCGTCAACATCGTTACC
>JBBSFL010000002.1:0-28805 GCA_038238735.1 Fimbriimonadales bacterium
CGCGAAGCGAGGGCGGTAGGGAGACTCGCCGCGTACTGCGTCTGGACGGCGACAAGTCGGTCGAGCGCTTCTAACGGAGTCGCGAACGGCTCGGTCAACCCTTGGCGACTAAGGAGAAAACCTAGCGCCTGCTCGCGAGTGAGCACGAGTCTGCTCAGTAGATCACCTTGTTGAGCGGATATTCGACAAGGCCGGTCGCGCCGGCGCGCTTGAGCGCCGGGATCAACTCGCGCACCTCGCGTTCGCTGAGGATCACTTCCGCGGCTAGCCAATCTCCGTCGGCGAGCGGGGACAGGGTCGGGTTCTTCAAAGCCGGGAGAAGGCCGAGGATCTCCTGCTCGCGGTCGCGGGGCAAGTTCATTTTGAGGCCCACCAGCTTCGCCGCGTTCATCGCGCCGGTCAGCAGGATCTCGAGCGACTCCAAGCGCTCGCGCTTCCAATCGTCCTTCCAGGCTACTTCGTTGCAGACGAACCGCGTCGTGGACGTCATCAACGTCTCCACGATCCGCAGGTTGTGGGCGCGGAGCGAGTTGCCGGTCTCCGTGTTCACGACGATCGCCTCGACGAGCGACGGAACCTTGACCTCGCAGGCGCCCCACGAGAACTCGACCTGGGCGGTGACCTGCTTGGCTTCGAGATAACGTTGGGTCAGGCGGACGTACTCCGTCGCGACGCGCTTGCCCTCCAGGTCCTCGATGCGCTGGATCGGCGCGTCGTTGTGGACGGCGAGCACGATGCGGATCGGGTTGGAGGTCATCTTCGAGTAGCGCAGCTCGCAGATCTCGTGGACCACCGCGCCCGAGTCGGCGATCCAGTCCGCGCCGGTGAGGCCGGCGTCGATGACGCCTTGCGCGATGTAGATCGGGATCTCCTGGGGGCGGAGGAGGACCGGCTCGATCGTCTCGTCGTCGATCACCGGCTGGTACGAGCGGGAAGACACGCGGATGTCGTAACCCGCCCGGCCGAAGAGGGAAAAGGTGGCGTCCTGCAGGCTTCCCTTGGGCAAACCGAGCTTGAGCTTCATCGGAAGCGAGTTTACTTGCCCGCCGGTCCGGGGCCGAGGAGGCGCTCCACGTACCGCGCCAAGACGTCGACCTCGAGATTGACCCGGTCGCCGGGACGGCGGTCGCCGAGGTTGGTCGAGGCCAGCGTATGGGGGATGACCCAGACCTCGAACTCGCCCTCCGGACGCACCGCGGTGAGCGAGATGCCATCGAGGCAGACGGAGCCCTTGTCGATGACGTACCGCCGGTACTCGCCGGGCACGGCAAATCGGAAGACGGTCGAGTCGTCCCGCGTTTCGATGCCGACGACGGCGGCGGTGGCGTCGACGTGGCCCTGCACGAAGTGCCCGCCGAACCGCCCGCCCGCGCGCATCGCCCGCTCCAGGTTCACGCGCGATCCAGCGCGAAGCCCGCCCAGCGAGGTGCGCGCCAGGGTCTCCTCGCTCAGGTCGAAGCGCAGCCCCTCGCCCGCCTCGGTGACGGTCAGGCAGCAGCCGTTGACGGCCACGCTCTCCCCGATCTCCACCGGATCCTCCCGCGAACCCAAACCGCCCGCCGCCAAAACCAGCCCTCCGCCCCGCAAAGCCACCACTTCGCCAACCGCCTCGATGATGCCGGTGAACACGGTCTTAGTATGGATGGCGGGGGTCGAGGGGGTTAATTGGGAATCGAGGAAGCATGAAATCGAGCACCGCGCTATTCAATGTCGCCGGCGTCTCGGAGGTGCGCGAGTACCGCGTGCAGGGCTTCTTGGACAACACGGCGCAGGGCGCGATCAGCGCGGTGAAGTCGATCGCGACCACGCCGTAAAGTCGAAAGGTACACTCGCCTTCCCATGCCGGACCTGGATTCCTACCTCGTTCGCCACGCGCTGACCGTCGCGCGGGAGAGCGGGTATGCGGAGGTTTCTTTGTCCGTCGACGGCGCGTCGTTTTCCGCCGTTCTCGAGCCTTTGAAGAAGCCTCGCCGGGCCGCGTCTTTGCCGGCCGACGGCGCAGATGCGGAGCCCGAGGTGAAGTTCATCAAGTCCACGTTGGTCGGCTACCTCCAGAGCCTCTCGCTGGTGCCGGGCGAGGAGGTCGCGAAGGGCACGGTGGTCGCGGTGGTGACGGCACTGGGCCTCGCGAACGACATCGAGAGCCCGGTTTCGGGCGGCGTGCTCGAGGTTCTCGCGAAGGTCGGCGATCCGGTCGAGTACGGCCAACCGCTCGCCAAGGTGATGCCCTCGTGAAGCGGCGCGGCCAGACGATGATCGCGACGCTGATCGTGATCGCCATCATCGCCATCCTCGCGGTGGTTTTCTTGAAGGGCGGCGGCGGAATGAGCGCGCGCAAGGACGGCATCGGCAAGACGATCGTCGGCCAGACCAAGGCGGCGGCCAAGGACGACGTATGCCGCTCGAACCTCGGCCAACTGCGATTGGCCCTGCAGATCGCCCAAGACCCGGTCGAGGGCACCTGGCCGGCGACCGTCGAAGGCGCGAAGATCGGCAGCGACTTCTACTCCTGCCCGCTCGGCCACGAACCCTACGTCTACGACCCGAAGACGGGCCAAGTCCACTGCGTGCATCCGGGGCACGAGAAATACTGATGCTGCGCAAAGTCCTCATCGCAAATCGGGGCGAGATCGCCTGCCGGGTGATCCGCGCCTGCCGGGAGAAGGGCATCGCGAGCGTCGCGATCTTCAGCGAGGCCGATCGGGAGAGTTTGCACTCAAAGATCGCGGACCAGGCGATCTGCGTCGGCGCCGGCTCGAACACCGATTCTTATCTCAACCTCGCGAACGTGCTGATGGCGTGCCAAATCTCGGGCGCGGAGGCGGTGCATCCGGGCTACGGCTATTTCTCCGAGCGCGCCAGCTTCGCGGCGGCGCTAGAGTCGCTGGGGATCACGTTCATCGGCCCGCCCGTCGCGGCAATCGAGGCGATGGGCGACAAGGCCTCGGCCAAGAAGGCGGCCATCGCGAGCGGCTGCCCGGTCGTGCCCGGCTCCGAAGACGCGGTCCCCAGTGAGCGCGAGGCACTAGAAATCGCGGAGCAGATCGGCTATCCCGTCTTGCTAAAGGCGGTCGCGGGCGGCGGCGGTCGCGGCATCCGCCGCGTGGACGATCCCGAGGAACTCGTCGCGATGTTCCCCACCGCCAGCGCGGAAGCGCTTGCTAGCTTCGGCTCGGGGGAGATGCTCGTGGAGAAGTGCGTCGTCGAGCCGCGGCACGTGGAGTTCCAGGTGATCGGCGACCAGCACGGAAACATGGTCTATCTGGGCGAACGCGAGTGCTCGATCCAGAATCTGAGGCACCAGAAAATCGTTGAGGAGGCGCCCTACGCCCAGCTTCCGGAGCGCGTGCGGCGAGCGATGGGCGAGGCTTCGGTAAGGGTTGCGCAAAGCGTCGGCTACTTCAACGCGGGCACCGTCGAGTTTCTCGTCGACACGAATTTCGACTACTACTTCCTGGAGATGAATACCCGGCTCCAGGTCGAGCACCCGGTCACCGAGGAAGTTGCCGGGGTGGACTTGGTACATATGCAGCTCGACATCGCTGCGGGACTCGAACTTCCTATCCGGCAGTCGGACGTCCAGCCGGAGGGCCACGCGATCGAGGCCCGGATCACCGCGCAAGACCCGGACAACGATTTCTCGCCGAGCACGGGATGCATCACCGGCTGGCGGGCTCCGATGGGCCGCGGCGTTCGGATGGAGACTCACTGCTACGCGGGCTACTCGGTTTCGCCGTTTTACGATCCGATGCTTGCGAAGTTGATTGTTAAAGGCGTGGACCGCGACGACGCCGTCCGCAAGCTGCAGTCTGCCCTTCATGAATTTGATGTCACGGGAATTGCCACCAATATTCCGTTCCTGCGGCGCCTTATCGCCGATCCGCGTTACGTCGCCGGCGAATTCAACACGGCGTTCGTGCCTCGGTTCTTGATGGAGGCGGAGGCGGCTCTTTAGCCGACGACCGTGGCCAAATCTAGGCGGAAGGCTCGGGAAGCCGCACTGACCGCTCTGTATCAACTCGACCTCCTCCGCGCGCGGCAGGATCCGGCGAAGGTTGCTACCGAAGTCGTTGCTGGCATGGACCTCGCGGAAGACCAGCGCCCCTATGCCAACGAGCTTGTGAACGGAGTCGCGACTGAGAAAGCGCGCATCGACCAGGAACTCTCCACTCGGCTCGCCGACTACGAAATTGACCGCGTCGCCGCCGTCGACCGGGCTATCCTGCGCATCGCCGCGTACGAAATCTTGTTCGTCCCCTGGATGGCTCCGGCGGTCACGGTCAACGAAGCGGTCGAGATCGCGAAGAAATACTCCACCGCTGAAAGCGGCCGCTTTGTGAACGGGGTTTTGGGACGCCTTGTCCGGGAGAGCGAGAAGGCCAATTGGACACCGGACATGGCCCTCGCCGAAGAAGCCGAGGCTCCCCCAGCGCCGGAGCCGGAAATTGTAGCGGAAGAAGTCGACGCTGAATCCGAGGAAGGAATGCGGATCGGCAAAATCGGCTGGAAGTTGCGAGACGACGCGCCGCCGTCTTGAACCCAAATCCTCATCGCATTCCGGTGGGGTTGCTCAGCACGGCTACAATCAAGGAACGTCCGTGAAGCAGTTTATCGACCACTTTTACGAGCTGTTTCAACCCCGACATCTTGGATTGGGGAAATGGCTCGTGCAATGGCTCGACATTCTCCTTGTCGCGTATCTCATCTACCGCCTGCTCCTCCTCGTTCGGGGAACCCGCGGCTGGCAAGTGATTTTGGGCGTTATCGCCTTCGTCATTCTTCTCGGGGCGAGCCGCGTTATGGGATTCGCCACCCTGAACTGGCTCATGGAAAGGGTGATCCTGCTGGTGCCGGTGGCCCTCGTGATTCTGTTTTTGCCCGAACTCCGGCAGGGCCTGGAGGATCTGGGCAAGATCGGCCGGCCAATCCAGCGTCTCGTCGCCCAGGAGCCCCTTTCCAGCTCGAGTCGCACGATCGACGAACTTGCGAGGGCGCTTACGGATATGTCGGACGAGCGAGTAGGCGCGCTTATCGTTATCGAACGGACGTCGGCTTTGGAGGAGATCGTTTCGAACGGCGTGGAGCTGAACGCCCGGGTCAGCGCCCCGCTTATCGAGAGCATCTTCTATGAAGGCAATCCTCTCCACGACGGCGCCGTCGTTTTGCGGGGCGACATCCTGGTTGCCGCCGGGTGTCGCTTGCCCCTCAGTGAGTCGTCCCGACTCGACCAGAACGTCCATATGCGCCACCGAGCGGCGGTCGGCGTGACCGAGATGCTGGACTGTCTGGCGTTGGTAGTCAGCGAAGAGAGAGGCTCGATTTCTTACGCGACGGAAGGACGTCTGCGAAGGCTAAATCAGGCGTCCGAGCTCCGCGATATTCTCGTGCGCGAACTTCGGGGAGATCCCGTTCCGGTTCCCCAAAGGGTGCGCCGCCGGGACGTGAAGAAGGCCAATCGCGCCGCCGCGCCGGAGGTCAAGCCTTAATGAGGCTGCAGCACCTTCCTCTCGCGATTTTGTCCCTCCTAATTTCACTCGGTCTGTGGATATACGTCGCCTCACAAGAGTCGACGAGCCCCTCGGACTTGGAGCCTGGAACCTTCCGGGTCGAAGTCGACCTCCGGAACGCGCCCTTCGGATTTATCAAGCCCACCCAAAAGCCGGTTATCATTCTCCGGGCGAATGGAACGCCCTCCGACATCCAGAAGGTCACCAACGCGATCGCGGAAAACCCGTCTCTGCTCGATGCCTGGGTCGATCTATCGAACGCCACGGTCGGCGATCAGAAGTATCCGCTTCAAGTGCAGACTCCCAAAGGATTCGATGAGGTTCACTGGCAAATACCTAAAGATATCAAGCTGAAGTTGGATCAGAAGACGACCCGCGAAATCAATGTGACGGTCGATGCTTTTGGATCGCTTCCCGACGGCTTTCTCTCCGAGCATCAGGAGACATTTCCGAAGACCGTCGTCGTGAACGGCCTCGCCAGCGAGATTAACGAGATCGACCGGGCAAGAGTGTTGCTCGATCTTTCAAAGCTCAAGCTGGGCGAGCCTGCTTCCGCCGGAGTCGAGCTTCTCGACTCGCAAGGTGTGCAGCTAAACACCTCCGCCAATCTAAATCTCACGGTTGATCCGCCTACGGTTACCGTGCTTGCGGCCCTGTCGCCGAAGCCGACCGTGGCGCGTATGCTGGTAAGCCCGGTGATCCTGGGCCAGCCCGCGCCGGGATATCGTGTGCTGCGCGTAGAAGTCGAGCCAAACCAAATCGTCGTCCGTGGGCCGAGCGAGCTTCTCGCGAAGACCTCCTCGATCGACACTCAGCCAATTTCCGTTCTCGGCCTGACCTCGACTCGAACTTTCTCGATCAAACTCCGTCTCCCCGATGGATTGCGCGACTCGAAGCCCGGTCCTATCCGCGTGACCGTCGAGATTGGACTGGCCGGAATCGGAACCCTGCCAAATCCCTCGCCCACACCGACTGCCTCGCCCACGCCACCACCTCTATGATAGAGATTCGCCCAATTCGGGCACCGGAAGGAGAGCGGTTTCTACATCTGCTCTGTGATGTCTTCGAGTTGGACTTCTATCGGGCCGAGGGCATCTTCTTTACCGAACCGATGTTCGACATCGACCGCAAGTGGGCGCTTTTCGAGAACGGCGAAATGGTGTCCATCCTCACCACGGTTCCCCTGGAGTTTGGCTGGGGACGCGCGTTCGGTGTCGCTGGAGTCGCCACCCTTCCCCGTCGAAGAGGCGAAGGTCTTGCCGGCCGCCTTCTCGACCGAGTGTTCGATGAATCGGCAAAAAGCGGGGAGGGCTCAGCACTCCTTTTCGCAAAGCAACCCGGCGTCTACGCGGTCCACGGCTTTGCGGAATTGGACCGCGTCACGCGGGGAACGATAGTCGGAACCGCTGAGGAGCGCAATCCCAAGCTGCTCGACAATGACGAGGTGCGCCAGCGATACGACCAGTGGGCAAAGGAAGACGATTCTCGGCTCCACCGGAACGAAAAGCGCTGGCAGTACTGGAAATGGAACCTGCGCATGTGCTCGGCGCTGCCCAGCGGATACATGTGTTTGGAAGGCAACACCCTTCGTGAGGCGATCGTTAAGGAGCCTCAGAAGCATTGGCCGGTCGGCCCGTACACGGAATGGACGGGCTTAAGCACCATGGCCACCCGCCTCGGAATCGAGCTCGCGGAGACGGAAGAAGACCTCTACCTAATGGGTCGTAACATGCCCTCGATCCCCCAGATGTACTTAACCGATCAGTTTTGATCGGCGATCGGGAGATCGGGATCGGTGATCGGTGATCGGTGATCGGTGATCAGCTTCCGCCATCGAACGTTTCCATGCCGAAACCCCGTAAGCCCCAATGCCCCAGGGCCGCAACGCCGGGGTATCCTCCCCCATTGGCAAGATGACCATTTTTACTTCTGAATCCGTGAGCGAGGGCCACCCGGACAAGCTGGCGGATCAAATCTCCGACGCCCTCCTCGACGCTTTTCTCGCACAGGACCAGGCTTCCCGAGTCGCCATCGAAACCCTTCTGACCCGCGGCGTGGCGGTTGTGGCTGGTGAGGTCACGACGAGCGGTTATGTGGACGTGGCCAAGACGGTTCGCGACACCATCACCGCAGCGGGCTATACCGACACCGATCTCGGGTTCGATGGCAACACTTGCGGAGTCCTCGTCGCCATTCAGGAGCAATCTCAGAACATCGCCATGGGCGTAGACACCGGCGGCGCCGGAGACCAGGGCATGATGTTCGGCTACGCGACGAACGAGACGCCGGAACTGATGCCGCTGCCTCTCTCCATCGCCCACGCACTCACTCGCCAATCCGCCGAGGTGCGCCGAAAACACCCGACTCTTGGCTTGCGCCCCGATGCGAAGAGCCAGGTTTCGGTTGAGTACGACGCGAACATGCGGCCGACGCGGATCGACACCATCGTCGTGTCTCATCAGCATTCGCCCACGTTGAGCCAAGAGGGCATCGCTGAGATCGTTCGGACCCGCATTATCGATCCCGTTCTCGGCGCCTACGAGCAATATATCAACGGCGAGATCAAGTACCACATCAACCCGACCGGCAAATTCGAGATCGGCGGCCCGCAAGGGGACACGGGCGTCACCGGCCGCAAAATCATCGTCGACACCTACGGCGGTATGGCCCCCCACGGCGGCGGCGCCTTTTCTGGCAAAGACCCGACGAAGGTCGACCGATCGGCCGCCTACATGGCGCGCTGCTTAGCGAAGAACATCGTCGCGGCCGGCTTGGCCGATCGTGTCGTCGTCCAGTTCGCTTACGCAATCGGCGTGGCCCAGCCGGTCGCGATCAACATCGAGACTTTCGGAACCGAAAAGGTCGCCCCTGCCGAGATCGAAAAGCGCATCCGCGCCAACTATGATCTCTCTCCGAAGGGAATCATCGACTACCTCGGCTTGCTCACGGTCAAGTACCTCCCAACGGCCCGAAACGGACACTTCGGCAACGCCGACTTCCCCTGGGAGCGAACTTCGGACGCGGACAAGCTGAAGGGCTGACATTCGTCGGGAGGATGGTCTTTGGGATCATCCTTCCGCGCCCTTCTGCCCCGCTTGTGGATCATCCAATTTCATCAAGACCAGGATGGTCTTGGTACTCATCTCCAGAGATGCTAGGTGCTCGGTTGGACCGAGATTCCGTCCACTTTCGGGATTTTTGCGACTCGGTGGGTCGCTTCGGGCAGATTTGGTTAGTTCGAGGCTCGCTCATACGTATTTTGAAACGGCAAATGTCAACCATGATGGGTCGGATGGGTGGCTTTGAAACCACTGGAGCATTGACTAAACCCCCTCCGACCTACGGGCACCTCCCCATCCCGGGCACGATCATCCCGCAAGTGGAGGGCAATGCGTAAACTAGGGGCGTGAGTTTGAGGTTGGTGGCGGAGGGAACGCTTGCGGAGCTTTGCATACGCTTTCCGATGTCATATCAGCCACAAATCGTCTGGAAGGCGATGCGGGTTTCGGCGGGGATGGCTTATTATCGAACCGGCGTGATCGGGCTTAGTTCGAAGATTCTCGACACCGAGGAAAAGGTTCGTTCCACTTTGGTTCACGAGTACGCGCACCTCCTTGCCGTGGACCGGCACGGCCGGAAGGCGGCGAGCCACGGCCCGATTTGGCGGCAAACCATGATCGAGTTGGGCGCGGAACCGACCGTTCGGCATCGGTACGAGGTCGAGCGCAACCAGCCGCGCCAAAAGGTCGAGTATCGGTGCGTCAAGTGCGGAAAATTGATCGAGCGATCGCGCCGCCTGCCCAAGCGACGCCGATACGTGCACGCAACCTGCGGAGGGAACCTGAGACTGCACGCGGTCGAAAAGATAACAACTCCGACAGGCTCAACGTAGAGTAGATCAGTCCGTCAAAGTAGACGACAAGAAGGTTTCCCCGTGTGGATCGCCGATTCGGAACGCAGCAACCTCATCGACCATAAGGCAGCTTGCGAATTCGGTCTGCCCCCCACTGTGCTCATGGAGCGCGCGGGCCTCGCGGTTTTCGACGCCGTCAAGTGCCTGATGCCGGAAGGCGGGCGCATCGTGGTCTTCTGCGGAAAGGGGAAAAACGGAGGAGACGGTTTCGTAGTCGCTCGACTTGCCCAAGACCACAATTTCGGCGTCGAAGTCCTCGTCGCCTCCCCTGAATCCGAGTTAAGAAAGGAAGCGGAAGAACAGCTCCGCGCCGCTCGCGCCCACGGTGTGGAGCCGATTTTCTCCGACGACGCTCGGTGGGCCCGCCGCATCGATATGGTCGCCTGCCGCGATCTTGTCGTTGACGCCCTTCTCGGCACTGGAGCTAAACACGCTGTCGAGGGACCGGTTAAGCAGGCGATCCAGGCGATCAATCGGAGCGGCGTCCCCGTCGTGTCTGTCGACGTTCCGAGCGGCATCTGCTGTAATACAGGCGAAGAACTCGGCGAGAGTGTTTGGGCCCTGCGGACGATCACGTTCGGTCTTCCGAAGAAATTTCTCTTCGAGGGCATCGGCCTCGAGCATTCCGGCTACTGGACGGTCGCCGACATCGGCTACCCGCATTGCCTCCTCGAGGAACCGACTGACGCGCGCGTCGTCGATTCCGATTGGGTAGGCAACCTGCTCCCCGAACGTCGTAGGGCCAGCCACAAAGGCGAAAACGGGTCGGTGTTGATCGTGGCGGGAAGCGAGCGAATGCGTGGCGCCGCCGTGCTCGCCGCACGCTCGGCTCTGCGAAGCGGCGCCGGCCTGGTCACGGTCGCTGGCATCGGTGCGGTGTGCGACGCAGTCGCGGCAAGTGTCCCGGAGGCGTTGCTCTTTCCCCTGTCCGACAATCACGGCGTGATCTCCGCCGACGCAGCACGTTTCGTCCTAGAGGCCCAGCCAAAGTATCACGCCGCGCTCTTCGGACCTGGATTGACTCACGACGAGCCCGTGCTGGAATTCCTGACCAAAGTCTGGCAAGACTGGACGACGCCGAGCGTCATCGACGCCGACGCTCTCAACGCTTTGAGCCAGGGTGTATCTTTGCCGAAGGCCGAGTGCGTGCTGACCCCCCACCCTGGCGAGATGAGCCGTCTGCTGCAATGCTCGATCGCGGAGATCCAAGCGGATCGCTTCCGCACCGTGACCCAAGCGGTGCAGAAAACCAAGCAGTGCGTTCTGCTCAAAGGTCCCTACAGCATCGTAGGCGAACCCGCGCAACCGATGATGGTGAACTGCACCGGCAACCCCGGCCTGGCCTCCGGCGGAATGGGCGACGTACTAGGCGGAATACTTGTGACGCTCCTGGGCCAGGAGCTGCCGAGCTACTACGCCGCCTCTTGCGCGATGTACTGGCACGGCGCCGCCGCCGACCTCTGCGCAGAAGAGATCGGCACAATCGGCTACTCCGCGTCCGATGTGGCTAACGCTTTGCCTCGCGCGCGCTGTAAGATTACGAGCAGTTGCGACCCAAGATAACTTTCCTGCTTCTGGGCATCGCCCTCCCTTTCGTCGGAGCGGCCCAGACCAAGCTGCACCTTGACTTCGAGTCGCCCGATCTGCACCGGGTCTGGATCGGCACCGGAACACCTTCCGGGGAACCCGTCGAGTTCAAAGCCGAGAATGCGGACCTACCCATGGACCCGGCCATAACCAAGCCGATGGTCTGGGTCGAGAATGAGCGGACAGGCAACTTGGCGTCACACGACGTACCTTCCCTGGCAGGCAAGTGGACTTTGAAAGAAGGAGACTACATCCACGTCGGCCGCGTCGTGGTGCGCGTGGAAAGCAAGGGACAACCTGTCGCCTCGGCGGCGGTATCGGTCAAGGGTCCAGGCCTCGACCGGCAAGGGTTGCTCACTCCCGGGGACAAAGGGGAGCTTTCCTTCATCGACGTCTCCCCGGGCACCCTCAGCCTAACCGTCAAGTACAAGGTGTCCGGGAAGGACGCCGATCCGATCAAGCAGGCTTTCGAGCTTTCCCTGAAACGCGACAAACCGGAGCCGACGTTAATCGTGTCGATCCCCGACGCGGTAGACGTCGTTGCGGCCCCTCCCAGCGCGTCGCCCTCGGGCACCGTTGCGACGGCTCCGGCAAGCGCGCCACCGACCGCGGTTCCCGCCTCTGGCGGCTCAACCATCGGCAGCATCCTCACCTTCCTGATCGTCCTCGGGCTAGTCGGAGGAGGCTGTTACTACGTCCTCGTCGTGATGAAGAAGAACGGCGACACCGTTCAGGACAAGCTTCGGCAGCTTGGCGTAGATATTCCGAAACCGGCCGATGACACGGGCGTAGCGGGCTCGGTCGTCCCGATCACGCCGGTGCGGGCCGCTGGTCCGCCAGACAAGATCATGCTCGGGGACGCGCCTCCGGACCCGCTCGCTCAGCTCACACCGCCCATCTCGCTTTCTGGCACGCCGACCTTGCGGATGCCGAATGGGGACGTCTATGAGCTGCCGGAAGGGGAGACGATCGTCGGCCGCGATCTCGGCTTAGGCTTAAGCCTCGTGAACGAAACCACCGTCTCCCGTCGCCACGTCAGCATCATTCGCGCCGGTTCGGATGTCCGGGTCAAGGATTTAGGCTCGTCGAACGGAACGTTTATCAACGGGCAGCGCCTCTCTGGCGAAGCCCCCGTGAGTCCGGGAGACTTGGTGCAGTTCGGGGCCGTCCAGTGTCGTCTAGAAGGATAGCCGCATGGGTCAGCTTCTCTTTCGCACGCTCGTCGGACTCCTAGCCGGCCTTGTCGCCTGGGCGGTCATGGAGCCGTCTAAGCCCGGGCTGGCTCCGGTGCCCTATCAAAAGTGGGAATTCACTTTCATTCTCATGGTCGGGGGCGTCATCGGTGGGGCCATCGGATGCCTTAACGGTTACTTGCGCGGTGGGCGCGTCCACACTCTGCGGGGTCTAGGGCTCGGCCTCCTCTTCGGCTGCATCGGAGGGGTTGTGGGATACAGCTTCGGAGGCAACCTAGCCGACGGCCTCGCCGGGCACGTTCCGATTTACGATGTCGCGATGCCGTTCCGGATGATTGTCCGCGCCGCGGCGATCACTCCGATGGCGCTTATGCTCGGGGCCGCGATCGGGGCCGCTTCGCTGTCGCCCAAGAGCATCCGAAACGGAGCCCTTGGCGGCTTGCTCGCCGGCGTCACCGCTGGACTGCTCTTCGACATTCTAGGATCCGCCTTGGGAGGATTCTTCGCCCAGATGCAGGCAGGAGCGGGTCAGTCGGCGGAGGTAGGGGCCTTGCCACGAGCCATGACCGCCGTTTTGATTGGTGGCACGATTGCCCTTTTCATTGGCATCGTCGAGCGTCTTAGTAGGACGGCCTGGCTCCGCCTTCGGCTCGGCAAGAACGAAGGCAAGGAGTGGGTCGTCGACATGCCTCAGACCTTCATCGGGCGTAGCGAGCGCGCCCACGTCCCTCTCTTTGGCGACCTCGGCATCGCGCCGATGCACGCGTGCATCGTGCGGCAGGGTCAGGCCTACGTCCTGATGGACAGCGGCAGTGGCACAGGCACCCGCGTGAACGGCTACCCGGTTCCGCAAGCGGGACTCGCCTCAGGCGACATGATCACGGTGGGCGCGACCACGCTGGAGTTCGTCACGCGAGCTGGCGCGGCACCGGTGAGGGCTCCGGAGCAGTACATCGGCGCGGCTTACCCTCTCCAAGGCGGTCCGGTTGCGGCTCCTGTTGCCCGGGTTCCCGTTTCCGCGTACAGCCCGACACCACCCGCCCAGAATCTGTCGCCCACCATCGCGATGCCCTCCGCGTCGAGCTTTGCTTCCGGCTTATCGCTTCTGGCGATGGACGGGCCGCTCGCGGGGCAGCGGTACACCATTGCGGCCGCCGTGGACCTAGGGCGCGAGTCGACTTTGATTCCGATGAGTTTCGATTCGATGGCGTCCAGACGCCATGCCCGCGTCGAACCTGGAGGTGCCGGCTTGCAGGTAACCGACCTCAGCAGCACAAACGGCACTTACGTGAATGGGCAGCGGGTGGCCAGCCAGTCGATCCGGCCGGGCGACCTCCTCCGGATCGGGGCGACGACGTTTCGCCTCGAAGCGGGATAGCTTCTAAACCAAAACGGGCGGATCCTGGAAAGGTCCGCCCGTCCACTTGATAGTTCGAGTCCTTAAGCCGGCCGTACGTCAGCGGCCGGACGAGCTACTTCAGCGCCCTTTCCGGGATCGGATGGCGCGGGGGACGGCGGGAAGAGGCCCGGATAGTTGTCTCGCAGCCAGAAGTCTGAGGAAGGCGAAATCTCTGCGCCTCCGTGTCCACCGCGAGGGACGGTCGGAGCGACGTAGCCAGGTGACAGCTTCTGGCGCTCACGCATCAGCTTCTGAATCTCGGCGTCGATCTTCCGCAGACGATCTCGCTGCTCTTTGGTTAGGCTCTTCGGATTCGAATAGAACAGCCGCAGCGCCTTCGCATCGGGGACCGTATAGGTGAACGTGCGCGGGGTCGAGTAGCGAAGCACCAGCGGAGCGGCGGCTGGGGCAGGCGGCGCCACGAATACCCGGGTTTGGCCCGGGACGGTGACGGCTCGGGGTGCTTGCACGGGCGTCGGCGGCGTGGTGTAGACCCACGTGCGCCCGGGAGCAGCCGGCGCCGCGTCGGCGGAAGGCGTCGTGGAGTAAACCCACGTCCTGCCGGTCTGACCCGGCGCAGCCGGAGCCACTTGGACCTTCCACCGCTGACCGGCAGCCGGAGCGTGTCCGATTCGGATGACCCTGATGTTCGGCACTTCCTTCCCGTTCTCGTCGAGAACCTTGTCGCCTTCGACGTGCAGCTTCTTGCCGTTAAAGACGAGCTGACCTGTTCCATCCCAGACTAGGTGGTTATCCTCACCGCTAAGGAACAGGCTGTTGCCGGCTCCGCCCGCCCGGATCAGGCTTCGCCACTCTGTGCGAGCCTTCGCGCCTTGCTCCATGGCTTTGCCCATATCTTCGCGGTTGATCGTCATGGTTTGCCGAAGCTCTTCCAAGGCATTGGGGTCCATGCGCACCGAGCCCGCCTTCTTGAGCTCTTCCCTGATCTTGTCATCGATCTTGAGCTTGGTGAAATCGAACTTCATGACCTTCATGTCACCTAAGGATTTTCGGAGCTCCTTCATGCTCTCCTCGTCGATCAACTTCGAGAAGTCCATCCCGCGCATCTCTTCGAAGGCCTTCTTCATCTCCCTTTGGGAATCCTCATCCATTTTCATGTGAGAGAAGTCCATCGTCTTCATCTGTTCGAAGGCTTTCTTCATCTCCTTCTGCGACTCCTCGTCGATCTTCATGTGCGAGAAGTCCATGCCCATCTCCTTGGGCATCGGGCCGCCGCGATGAACCTGCTCGAGGGCTCTTTGCGCCGCCTCCAAAGCGCGCCTTACGGAGGTCCCGATCTGAGCGCGCATAGCCTTCGAATCCGGTCCCTGTCCGTGGGCTTCCTTCATCGCTTTCTCAGCCTCGGCCATGGCCTTAGGAAGATCCTCGTGGAGTGCGCGATGCAATTCCTGGATTGCCTCGTGAAGCGCCTTCTCGACTTCCGCCTTCTGTTGCGGAGTGAGGTCCTTCATCTGGGTCTTCTCAAGCGTCACAAGCGCCACAAGCTGGCGATTTACGTCTTCCGGTTTCTCCAGTGAAGCGGTCTTGATCTCCGTGATCTTCGCCTCGAGCTCCTTCGCCGTGGGGGCGGGCAGCTTCTCCAACGCGGGGAGGGTTATGTCGTCGAGGTTATCGGGCGAGATCGCAGGCACGACCATCGGCACTGCCGGATCGGACTCCGGCAAAAACTGCGGCGAACGGGCCGCGAGCTGGATCGGGATGAGAAGAACCGCTGCAGGCAATGCGATTGCCAGCGCCGTTCGCAACTTCAGATTTCTATTATTGGGATTGCTCATTTCATTCAGTCTCCGAAGGAGTGCGCGGCGCGATCCAACCGCGCCGAGGATGGCGGTGCCGCGATGCGGCCCACCATTGACAGCCATCCGAACGAGGGCGAGCGCATAATCACGCCGGTCCTCGCCGGATCGAACGACGAAGGCGTCGCAGGCGATTTCCGACTGGACGCGATGCTCCCGCTCCGCTATCCATGCAAGCGGGTGGAACCAAAACAGGCCGCGCAGCATGTTCATCACGAACGACCACCTAAGGTCGCCGCGACGGAGGTGCGCGAACTCATGAAGAAGGGTCAGACGCAGCTCTCGCAGGTTGGCGAGCAACGTCTCGGGCACTGCGACCAATGGGCGCAGCAGGCCAGTTACGAAAGGCGATCCGCTGTAGGCAAACGATCGTAGTGCGGGCGCTTTGCGAAGTCCGATGGTGGCAGCGGCTTCGCGCGCCGATTCGTGCGCCTCAGTGTCCTGCACCGGGCTCGTGCGCTTGGCGGTCTTTCGGGCGAAAAGGAGCGCGCCGAACGCGATCGAGCACATGAGAGCAGCGCCTGAAATCCAGGCAAGAAGCCATCCGCTGATCGGGGTCGCCGGCTTCGGGATCGGCGGTGCGACCGGCTGCGGAGCGGGCTCCACCCTCGCGGAAACCGACGTGGAGCCCCGGGAAGGTGTCGGCACGACGCTGAAGGTCATTTCCTCTACGGGGCGGTTGGCGGCGACCAACGTTTCGCTCGATTTAGCTGCCTTGACAACTTTCTCAGCCGGCAGAATCCGTAACGTCGGGGCGGCGACAAAGAGCGCGAATGCCATCTTCAACATCGCCAGTCGCCACAGCCAAACCTTGAAAGTGGCGGGAAGTTTCCTAAAGATGAGGCAGATCGCCCCGACCCCGGCCAGCGCGATGAGCCCTTGCAAGGATGCAAACATCAGGCGGTCAAGCATCGCCCTTCTCCAGCTTTTCGACGAGCTCGCGCAGTTTGGCCAGCTCGTCGTCGCTAAGGTTCTCTCGCTCGGCAAGATACAGCATGAAGGGTTGCAACGAGCCTCCCAGCGCCCTCTCCACGAAGTCTTTCACGACGCCCGACATCAGCCGCTCACGCGGCGCCGTCGAGCGGTAAAGGAATCCGCCCTCCCCCGGGATGCGAACCAAGACGCCCTTCGTCCGGAGCCGCTCCATCATCACCTGGACGGTCGAGCGGGTGACTCCGCTCTGGGCGCCGAAAGAGTCGGCGGCCTGCCGAATCGTGATCGGTCCGTGGTCGGCGATAAAGCTAAGGAGCCGAAGCTCTTCGCTGCCAAGTGATTTGTGCTGCTTCATGTTTCTCGCGACAATTGTCGTATCGAACATCATACGACAATTGTCGCGCAGCCGAGTCCCCGCTTTCACAATATGTTGAAAAAAGCCTCTAGTTGTCTCGCGGTTTGCCAAGGATCTGAATTGGATGGATGTAAACGCCGCCGTCAGCGCACTAACCAATTCAGACCCAACCGACGCCGCAGCGTCGATCAAGGCTCGATTGCAGGTCGGCCTGCTGCGCAAGTCGCTGGATGCTCAGGAAAACGAGAGCCAGGCGTTGTTGCAGATGCTCGAAGGCAAAGGCCGCAATCTCGATATTCGAGTTTAGGGCCACCATCGACTCTCATCGGGCAGGCAGCCTTGGCCGAACGTAAATCTTATAGAGAAGCTTAGGCAAAGCGTCGCTGAACGAGACGACTATTCTTGGGAGGGCCAGCGGATCGTCGGTCGCCCATGCCGGCCGTTTGCCTAGTGCCAGGCCGATCTTATAACCCTGACTTCGAAGGGTCTCTCTAGCGGATGAATTTTCGCTGCCATACGGATAGCAAAAGGATTTCGGCTCAAGGCCTTGATCGCAGAGCATTCTGTGGCCGATTTGGATTTCTTGGAGCTGTTCGTTCGGGCTCAGTTCCGCAAGGCGAGCATGGTTTGCCGTGTGGTTCCCGATCTCGAAGCCTTGATCGTGAACGGCTCTCAAAAATTCCCAGTCTGCCAGAGGCGTAGCTCTCTCGCCATCCCATTCGCTCGTCTTACCCACCAAGCCGGGCACTGCGTAAAAAGTGGCGCTAATGGCTTGGCCCACTTCCTTGAATATCGGAGGAACCCGGCGTATTGCCGACTCATAGGCATCGTCGAACGTAAAGCAGACGGTGCGCCCATCCCAGGATTTTGCCAAGTCACGGGCCGCGACGAGGGAGAAGCCTCGACGGTGGAAGAATGAGACGGCCGCCTTCAAGCGATCTGGTCTTGCGGTGAGCCATCGCCCCTCCTCAGCCTCAGTGCCAACCTTGTGATAGCAGAGGATAATCGCTTTCATGCCTTAAGGTCTAAGTGAGCGTGACGATTCTGCCTTAGAAAACGTCCGAAGTATGGCCGATAGCGTCCGGTGGACAAGCATGCCCTCCGCTCGCTACAATGCATCTGGCGGCTCCGCCGGAGAGACGCGGCAGTTTGGAGACTCTTGATCAATATGTTAAAGACTCGGATGCTCTCGGTCGGCCTTGCGGCAATGGCGCTGGCCACGTCGGCGTCGGCTCAACTCGATGGTCCTGCTCCCCTGGCTTGGCGCTGGGTCGGTTCCGCATCTGTTTCCCCCACCGGCACCCCGCTTGTGTTGGGCAACATCGTTTACGTGGCGGTTGGATCGCGCATTTATGCGCTGGACAAGGACACCGGTAATCAAAAGTGGAAATTCCCGCAGGTCGAACCCATCGATGGGTCATTCCGAACTGAGCCGATTAAGGTTGGCTCGCTACTTGTCGCTGCAGCGGATAACAAGTCGGTTTATGCTCTCGATCCCGCGACGGGTGAGAAAAAGTGGCAGTATTTGGCCCTCGCCCCGATCCTAGGGCAACCTATAGCGCTCGGCGATCGCCAGGTCGGCATCGCGATGAGCGACAACACGCTTTTGGTTCTCAATGCCGAAACCGGCGTAGCGCTGTGGGCGGGTCCGCAGAAAATCTTCGATGGCATTGCGGGCCGAATCTCCTCGTTCCAGAACAATATTCTGGTCATGACGCAGACCAACAATCTGATGTCCATAGACGGGACCTCGGGCAAAACCAGTTGGTCTAAGAACTTTACCGACTTGAATTCTGATTCACGGGCCGTAGTTTATGGCGACGGAATTTATATCAATTCCAACAGCTTTGTGGTGTGCCTCAACGCGGCCAGTGGATCTTATCGGTGGGATCGCGACGCAGGTGACGCTATTCCGTTCGCCCCTGCCGTTTCGCCAGACGGCGTCGCTGTGGCAACTCGAGACGGGAAAATAGTGGTGTTCGACACCGCGAGTGGCCGTCGGGTCACCCATCAAGAGACTGACCCAGTGACAAAGCGGCCCAGTACAGTCGATTCGGTCGATCTCGGTTCGTACCCTTTAACTTCGCCGTCGGCGGTTGGACATGAATTCGTGTTTCCGACGACCTCGGGCACTTTGACGATGTTCGATCCGCGTACAGGTCGGCTCTTGTGGAATTACACCATCAAGCCGTTAACCAAGGGATCTGCTGATCCAACTGCGACGACCGGTGGCGGCACGATCGGTGGCGGCGGGAGATCGCCATCGGGCGGAGGTTCGAGCCCGAGGACAACCCCGGCTCCCACCTCAGTCCCGGCAGCGGGTCCCGCAATTTTGGCCGGTGAAACGCTCTTGGTCTTGGCTAAGGATGGCAGCCTGCTGGCCTTCGACCGAATGAGTGGCGTGGACCTTACGCCTCCCACGGTCGAAATGACCTTCCCGAAACCGGGCGACCAAGTATCGAGCAAAAGCTTGGAAATCCACTTCCAGTTGGACGATGAAGCATCAGGCCTGCGGTCGGACTCCGTTACCGTCAGCGTCGACGGAAAGATGCTCGACTACAAGCTCGCACGAGACGGAGAGGTGACCGTTCGATTTTCGATGTCTGGCAAGAATGGCTTGATGACAGATGGCCGGCACGTTTTCACGATCAATTCGACCGACTGGCTGGGTAATAGCAGTACATCCACTTTTGCGCTGACCGTGGATAACAATCTTCCCCCGCTGGGTGCGCCTCCTGCGAATAACAACAATCCAGGTAGAGGTGGTGGCGCTGGTGGCGGCGGGCGCGGCAACTGACGATGCTGGATTACTTGAGTTCTGGCAGCTTCTGCTAGCGGCGGAACTGCCCGCCGGAAAATCACGTGCCCTCTTGGAGAGCATGAAAGGAAAGCTCACGCGCAGTGAGCTTCTTTCTCGGCTGTCCGAAACGGAGCGTCAAAAGGCCATGCTGGCCAATTCGGGAGCTCTGCGGACGGCAGCCGAGGAAGGCGTTTGGGCCTTAGCGGCAGACGACTATCCGGAGGTGCTGCGCCAGACTCCCGGCGCCCCATCCGCTCTTTTTGTCTGGGGCGACGCCAGCCCACTAGAGAAGCCTACGGTCGCAATCGTCGGTACGCGCCAAGCCACGCCCTACGGTCGCGCGGTAGCGATAAAGTTCGCGGAAGGCCTAGCTCGCGCGGGCGTGACGATCGTTAGTGGCGGAGCGTTGGGAGTAGACGCGGCGGCCCATCGGGGGGCGTTGCAGGCGGGCGGCTCAACGGTGGCCATACTGGCAGGCGGCGTGGATCGGCTTTATCCGCCTAACAATCGTGGGCTGTTTGAGCAGATTCGCAAAAGCGGCTGCCTAATTTCGCAATATGCGATTGGGACTCGGCCTGACCGATTTCGCTTCCTCGAACGGAACGGCCTGATCGCCGCTCTCAGTCGTGCAGTTGTCGTAATTGAAGCGCCTTCGAGATCTGGAAGCTTGCGGACCGCGCACCAGGCAAACGACCTTGGGAGGCAAGTGTTTGTAGTACCCGGAACGGTCGATATGGATACCTTTCGGGGATCGCATGCGCTCATTCGGGACGGAGCAAGTCTTGTGGATCATCCGGACCAGGTGTTGGAAGAGCTTGGATTGTCCGCCGCAACTCCTTCAGCTCCCAGTAAGCCTGCCTCCTCGGCCGGGAGCGCTATTTTGGAGCACTTGAGCTGGACGGCGCTGTCGCCGGAGAAGCTCGCCGAAATTTGCGGAATGGAGGCGGCCGATGTTATGTCGGAGCTTACGATGCTTGAGATCGATGGCCATGCCGTCCGCACGGACGGAGGCTACGTGAAATCCCTGTGAACGGCGTCTTCCAGATGCTCGGAACTGAAGGATTCGGGGCGTACGCCGTCAGCGGTTGGCCCGAATCTGCTTCATTACGGCGGTTGGATGAATCCGCGGAGCACCTTCTCGTGCCCGGTTTTGTGGACAGCCATATCCATGGCGCCAACGGGATCGACTTTATGTCGGCCTCGACCGATCAGCTACTCGAGCTTTGTTCGTACTTGGCTGATCAGGGTTATGAAGGATTCCTTCCGACTACCGTGACGGCGGGCGTCGGCGCGGTTTTGGACGCGGTCGGACGGTTGCCGGATCATCCGATGATTTTGGGCTTTCATCTCGAGGGTCCCTTTATTAGTCCTGCTTTTCCGGGCGCTCAGCCTCGGGATTTCATTTTGGAGCCTCCGACTGGAAGTTCTGAGTGGGATGCGGTTTTTGATTCTCCTGGGCTTAAGGTCGTTACCTTGGCTCCCGAGTTGCCCTGGGCGCTTTTGCTTATCGAGCGGCTGGCCGGCCGGGCGATTCGTGTTGGTTTTGGGCATACCAACGCAGGTTATGCGGAGGCGAAGGCGGGTTTTCAGGCGGGCGCGAGCCATGCGACTCATACCTTTAATGCGATGCGACCCTTCCATCATCGGGAGGCGGGCATCGTTGGTTTTGCGCTTACCGAGCCCGGGTTTGCCTGCGAACTGATCTATGACCGGCTGCATGTCTGCCGGGAGGCGGCGGACCTGCTGATTCGGTCTAAGCCGTCCGACAAGGTCATCGGGATCAGCGATGGCACGATGGCGGCTGGGTTGCCGGTCGGGAGCGATGTGACCATGTGGGGCCAGCCGGCGACCGTTGGCGCAGGGGACGTGCGGCTTGCGGACGGCACTTTGGCGGGCAGCGCGGTGACGCTTCGTCAGGTATTCCGGAACTTGCTCCAAGATTTCGGAGCGGAGGTGGCGATCCGGGCCTGCTGCCTCAATCCGCGCCACCTGCTCGGGATGACCGATGCCCCGCGGGTCTGGCTCGAGATGTCGCTCGACGGCGAGTTGCTTGCGATCCACCGTCCTTGATCCCGTCCCGCGGGGGGGGGGTGTGGGGGGACTTGCGGCTGATTCTATTTTCTGTTGTTTCTGCCAAATCTCGTAACCTGATTCCCTGGGGTGATTCCCGCAAGTCGGTACCACTTTCAGGGCCCGCCTGCGCGGATCAGATCACGATTCAGGTCCACACCCTTGTGTAGTTGGGCTGGGGTTTTGTCAACCTGCGATCTCCGAATTTAATGAAAGTGCAGGGACATATCGGTGCGATGTCCCATTCCTGCAGATCGGATTTCCCCAATACGGGACCAAGGCACGGGGCATCCCGTGGCTAGTTCTCGCGGATGGTCCTTGGTTTTAGGGGCTTACAGGGGTTGCCGGCGCAGACCATCCAGGCGGGCATCGACTTGGTGGCTACGGCTCTGGCTCCGATGACGGCACCGTCGCCAATCTCGACTCCGGGACCGATGAAAGCTTCGGTACAGACCCATGCTTTCTCGCCGATCGTGATGGGGAGGGCGTAGAGGGTGAACATGGGGTCCTCGTAGTCGTGGGTTCCGGCGCACAGGTGCGCGCCCTGACTCACGATGCATCTGGCCTTGAGGTGAATCCTTGCCATCGAGTAGAGGTTTGCGTCGTTGCCCACACCGCAATAGTCGTCGAGGATCAGGTTCCATGGCGCCCAGATTCTGACCTTGCTGTAGACGTGGACGTGATTGCCGACCTTGGCGCCGAACATGCGCAGAATGCCCCGCCGCCAGCCGTGCATAGGACGCGGGCTCCAACGGAACAGCAGGGCGTACGCGGTGTTCCATACCGCGCGCCGAACTCGGTTGCCGAAGCTGAAGCTTGGCTGGGTCGCGTATTCCCGGGCGGAGTCGTTTATGAGACCTCCAGGCCGTAAACCTCGATTAGCTTACGCGCAGCGTGGCCAATCTCGAAGTTGGCTTCGAAGCAGGGTCGCGTGGCTGCGCGAACTTTTTGTTTAGCCTGAGCGGTTAGCGACTCCCAGTTTTCGAGCAGGCGATCCGAGCCGGACTGATCGTCGGGTTCGGCGAATCCGGCTCCGTCGGCTACGATCTCGCGCCAAATGTTGACCTTGTTCGAGATGAGTACGGGCAGGCTTGCCGAGAGCGCTTCCGCAACGGCAACGCCGAAGTTCTCCTGATGGGACGGCAATGTGAAGGCTTCTGCGGCAAGGAAGGTTTGCCACTTGAGATCACCGCCGATCATGCCTAGCCAGTGAATACGCTCGGAAACGCCCAATTCTTTCCCGATTGCCTCCAGCTCGGGCCGCCAATTGGTGTTGTCGGGGCCCGCGAAGACGAGATCGAGATTTGGGTCGCGACCGGCGACTTTGGCGAAGGAACGGATGAGGAGGTCACAACCCTTCTTAACGTGGATTCTGCCGAGGAAGAGAAGTAAACGCTTGCCCTTCAGCTCTGGGTAGGCCTCGAAGAACGGGTCAACCGAATCTACGGACGCCGGTAGGCCTGCGGTGCCGTACTGAACGAGCCGCTCTTTCAGACGGTAGGGCCAGAAGCCATTCTTCGATTCCATGCGCTCCGCTTCGGAAGTAAAGAGGACTGCCTCGGCGTCGCGGAGGATCGGGCCCTGGTACAGCCACCAGGCGATCTGCTTCTTCACATGCTTGAGGGGGAAGCGGCGGCGGAACCAGGAGTCCATCATGCCGTGACAGAACACGAAATACGGCCGCTTGTGCTGATGGCGGGTCTGCCAGACCGCGATGCCGTGGTACTGCCAGAGTCCATCCACCACGATGCGCTCGTATTCGCTTCCATGCTCGATCAGCCAATGCCTGAGAGCTGGATTCTTCCAGAGCTTTCCAACGCCTTGGCCGACGGCGTGGACTTTGAACGGCTGGGTTGCGATGTAGGGAGCATCGGGCGGGTCCATCGAGGCAACCTCGACGACGACTCCCATGTCCTTCAGGGCGAGCGCCAACTGCCGCACCCCTTCGATGGTGCCTCCTGCGTCCGGATTGCACGTGGGGATGACGTGGAGGATCCTAACGGAGTGGTCGCGCTTCATACATCGAACCGCAACTCCGCCGCAAACGGGCCTCGAACGAACTTCATCTCTCCACAAAGTAAAGCACAGATCATGCCTTTGATCTCCTTGCCCGAATCTTCCAGATAGCTGTTCCAACCGTAAGGCAGGTTGTGCGATCGTGATAGGCCGTGCAATCTAACATCTCCCCTGACAATTTCCGCCGGCCAGGAACGCGTTCGAAGAAGGTCGTCGACCTTTCAAAGCTTGGGTAACATCGCGCAAATGGGGATTCTGTCTCGCTGGAAGATAATGGCTGCGTTTGATAATAAGTGGCAGCTTGCTATTTCCAGACTGCTATTTAGGCGGTTCCCCCTAAACATTTACTACTACGATGGAATGGCTTTGATCGTCGATCATGGTGCAGGCGATGCCCCTGGCATTCATGACGTTCTCGTAAGAGATATGTATCGGGATCGTTTGCGCGGTGCGGTGTTACGAGGACCCCTGAATGTTATCGACCTAGGGGCAAACGCGGGATCGTTTGGTATTCTTTTACAGAAGCTAGGCTTGCAGATATCAAAGTTAGTTGCTGTTGAACTAAATCCGGTCACCTATCAACGTGCAGCGTTTAATCTAACTCGAAACATAAAGGGCGTGGTAATTCCCCTGCAGGCGGCGGTGGTTGGGACAGCGCGAATACTCAATATCAGGCTTGGCACTGGAAGCACGTCGGACAGTATTCAGGGTTCTGAGGGCGGCGACGGCTCAATGGTGGCGATTGCCGGCATCACGTTGGACGACCTGATTTGCGAGCACTTTGGGGACGCGATCGTCGACCTGATGAAGATGGATATAGAGGGCGCTGAGTATGAGATATTTGCGTCGGAATCACACCACCGGATCACGCAGTGCCGCTACGTTCTGATTGAAATCCACCAAGACCGCGGCGGCGAGCCGGAATCTGTAAAGGAGCGACTGCGCGATTTAAACTTCGAGCTCGTGCCTACAACCTCGACCGCCGATGCGGACGTAACGATGTGGAAAAATCTGAGCCTGGCTCCGCAGACCTGACCGGGCTATTCACAAGAGCAATTAGCCTCAGTTCTTGGTCCGCGTTGTTTCCTGCGAGTCATTCTACTGCTGATAACTGCTAGCGGCACGACCTAACACGTTGCAGACTTGCGATCATTCGACAGGTGCTGCCAACTCTTGTTTAAGGCCCTGAATAACAAACGTGCGGGAATGTGATAGAAGGCTCCTTTTAAGCATTCGTCTCACAAGTTGAAGTCTCGGACAAAATGCGCCATCTCGGGGGCACGCAGCTGCTGCCGCCACGCCTTTTGGATTCCAGATAAGCATCTGTGATGCGCTATTTCTCTCAGTTAAGCCGCGACCAGGTTCATCGCTTCTAGCTTGGACACAACGAGAGCATTCGACGAGTGGACGGCGGCGAAGTTGTTGCCACCATCGAGGTCAAAAAGCTTATAGCCCGCTTCCCGGAGGATCCTTAGCGCGTCGCTGCCGGGGAATGCTTCGATGACGATGTTGGGTTTGTCCTCACCGAGAACCTTGGACCCACCTTCCAGGACGAGAGCTTCTGCTCCTTCCACGTCGATCTTGAGAAGATCGGGGCCTTTACCGTGCTTGACACGCAATGCGTCTAAAGTCGTCGCCTGCACTTGCACACGCCGGCTGAGGCCGTAACTTCCTCCGACGGTGCGGTTGGGGTCGGCGTCGTAGAGCGTCGCGACTTGGCCCGTCTTGCCACTTGCCCCGTCGAGCAGAAATTCAAGGGTGCCCTCTCTATCGGAGAGTGCGGCTTTCTCCAGGGACACAGTTTTCAGCTTGCCCGCGGCGATCGTCATGCGGATTAGGTCTACGTTCACGTCGTCGGGCTCCACGATCACGGCGGTCAAGTCTCGCTGCCTGGCGAGAACGCTCCACGTCCACATGCCTACATTGCCCCCCACGTCCCAGATGACGCCGCCCGCTTCCGGGATGAGGATCTCGGTGACGGACTCGATGGCCTCCTCGAATTGGAATCCAAGCGACCAATAGGATGCGTCGCGAAATGCCTTGAGGGCGACCTTGTGGGGGATGCCCGGCACTTTGCACATGCGGGTGAAGTCCATCCGATCCTGCAGGCTCCTAAACCAGCGCTTTTGGCGCAGCTTGTGGAGGGGATGGAATCTCTGCCGAAAGGCTCGAAGTAACTTCCGCATTGTTTAGGATTGTCGGCTCATTCTTCGGCTCCGATCAGGCGCTTTGGGCTCTTGAAGCGGCATCCATCTCACGTGTCTTGCGCACGATCATTCGTTCGTACATTACTTGAAGGGCGACGTACCGCCGTCCGGGCTTGCCATCGAGCCAAGCTCCGCGGCCCAACATCATGTAAAGCCACTTGATCAGCGGGCGCGCGGGCATGCGATAGAAAATCTCCTTCTGATTGAATCGTCGCACGTTAAAGTCCTTAGCGAAGAACGCTTTCCAGATCGAAAAGGAGCCACCACCCTCGCGGGCGCGGATGACCTGCTGGGCCTCCATCGTCGAATAACGGTCGTGGCGGGCGAGCCAGACTTCCATGCCTTTGCTGAACGGGAAATGGTCGAACGGCTCTTTCAAATCGACGACGGTGCCGTCGGTTCGCAAGACTTCGTTGATCTCGCGCTCATATCTGACCTGCACGGGCCGGACGAGTCGGATGTAGAAGGGCGAAATCTGGGCGTGCTTCAGCCAGCGATCCATGAAGAAGTCTCGACGACGCATCCTGGCCGCGGAAATACCAGGGCCTGCCGTCTCCACGAACCTAGCCATCTCGTCTCTCAGTCCCGGGGGGACCCGCTCATCGGCATCGAGGATTAGGACCCAATCGTGCTTGAAGGCGGCCTGGAGGGCGGCATTCCGCTGAGCCGCATAATTGTCGAATGCTCTTTCGGTAACGGTTGCGCCGGCGTTCGTGGCGATTTCGATCGTTCGGTCGGTTGAGATGGAGTCGAAGACGTGAACGTCATTTGACCAGGAAACACTTTCCAAACAGTCGGGGAGATCATGCTCTTCATTCTTGGTGAGGAGGAGCACCGAGATCGGGATGGGGTCCGTTGGCATTCTTGGGCCTGAGTTGCCGGTCAGGCGAGCACGTCTCCGCCAGTTGCAGCCGCCCTTCTTCGCGCCCTGCGAAGATGAGAAGCATCGAACAGACGCACCGTGTAGTACGGCAAGCCGAGACCGATAATGGCCACAATAGCGCTCTGCAGGATAACGACGATCTGGGTTGCGATCGTGCCCTCAGAGAAGGCGACGGCGAGGGTCGGGACGAGGCTGACGGCCATGACGTTGGCTTTGAAGTTCATCTTTACGAGGATCCCGTAGAAGAGCACGTACATGATGAGCGTCAGGCCAGGAATTACCGCCGCGCCGACCCAGGCAAAGGAGCTGAATGCGTCGGCAAAGGGGCCGATGGTTATCTGGGTAACGACGTCGTCATTGTTGACCAATCCGGGGGATCGGTGGGCAAGGAGGTTTCCAGTTCCCAGGACGGGCTTATCGTCGTACAGCCAGGAGGGAGGCAACATCTCGAAGCCGGGCATGATCGTGCGCCAACCCATCGTGCCACGGTAGACGGTGGCGGCGATGATAGCGTCCGCGTTTTTGATCATCGCGAAGCGCTCCAGCGGGTTGCTGGCGAAGGTGTAGTAGCGTTTCAGCTTGAACTCGATCGGGACAAGTTCTTCCGAGGCCGAGGTGTTTTCTTGGTACTTGCCGGGAGAGGCGATGACGTCGCCCAACAGGTAGAGCGAGCGCTGGAGATTCTTCGTGAAATCGGTGGTACGCACTTGGTGCCGGGCACCAAGAGCGTATGGGCTGATGATATAGACGAAGACGTAGGCGAGGGCAGCCATTCCAATGTAGTTCGGTAGCTTGAAACGGAAGCCGTACGCCCAGCAAGCCATAAGGTATCCAGCGGCTGCGGTGTTGAAGCCGAACCTGTAGGCTCCGATAAAGCCTGCGAGGATTGGAATCATGAGCGGGATGATGTTGAGCGTGCCCATCGAGCGCCGGCCGTTGGAGGCGAGAATCACGGTAGCGGTGCCAGAGGCGACGGCGAGCGTATCTAAGAAGCCCAAAACACGCAGCGGACCAATGACGCCGGATGTGGTGAGGCCCGCAGTGGATTGGTCGTAGTTGAAGACGGTGATAATGCCCGAGCGCAGGGCGGCGAAAATCGTCGCGGTGATCGTGAGGTTCCTAAGAAAAACCGGATCGGTGAGCATCGGAAAGAGGCTTGCGCCCCTGGCAAAGCGGATAAAGCGCGAGAGGTAGGCGCCGAGCGCCATGCTGCCCATGCCCACGCAATAGACGGCCATCGTCACGAGTGGCACTTCCAAACGCGCGTCAGGTTGCTGGTGCAGATAGAGCTTGACAAGCTGAGAGAACAATACGTGCTGGATGGCAAAAACGATGGTACACAAGCCGAAGAGGGTTTTAACCCCGCCGAGAATCTGGACCGTAAGGCCGGTCAAGAAGGTGAAGAGCGCGGTCAGAAAGGAGAATTCAAAGCTGGCGCCGTTCAGGATCTGAAGGGCGAACATGAGAAAGCCGCCCCCTACCCAATAAAAAATGGCGGGAAGCTTGGGTCGAACGTACTCTACTCTTTGGAGAACCGTGTCCATGTAACTCTAGATTTCACCTGGCCACAGGCTGCCGAACCTCTTGAAGACGATCCAACCCCCCCAATATAATCTCGGCATAATTGCTCCATCCGCCCAGGTCGTAGACTCTCTCTAAAGAGTACTCCGCCATCGATTGTCGCCGTGCGGGATCGTCGGCCAAAAGCTGGAGAGCCTCCGCGAGAGCGTCGACGTTCGAGGCCTCGACGATGAGACCTTCTTTTCCGTGCTCGAAGAGGTCGCGGGCTCCGGTGTGATCGCTGGCGACGACGGGGCAGCCGCAGGCCATGGCTTCCGCCATCACGAGGCCGAAGCCGTCCTCGACGCTTGGCAGAACCAAGACATGGCTGTGGGACATCACCTTTCTTAGAACCGATTTGGGCTGGATGCCCATGACTTCGACGTCCGTTCCTTCCGCCGCATTTCTCACCATCTCACGAACTTCGGGGAGGACGGCGCCGATGAGGATGAGCCGCTTGTGGGGATGCTGTACCTTCGCGAAGGCCTGCAGAAGGGTCGGGGTTCCCTTGCGCATGGAGGCGGCTCCTACGAAAAGGATGTCGAATTTGTCGGGGTCAGGCGCG
>JBBSFL010000003.1:0-28463 GCA_038238735.1 Fimbriimonadales bacterium
GGCTAGCGTGAAGGGACGCGTAGCTGTCTTCGCGGGTTGCCCGAACGAGCAATCGAGCCGCGACATCGTTGGTGCTAAGCCAATCGGGGATCTTATCGGCCTCCACCATGATGCTGGCGTCGTCGCCTCGATCCACCAGAATCGACACTTTGTCGCCCACCCGGAATGTGCCCTTTACCCGCCCCTGCAACTCGATGGCATGGGAGCCGGTCAGCTTGTCCAAGTTCGCGGCGGTGATCGGAAGTTTGACCCCGAGTTGCTTGCGCATGCGGAGGTAGGCGTCGACGTCTTGAGCCGACGCCAAAACTGTTAGAGCCAGGCAGGCAAGCAGGAAGGCGAAGCGTCGCAGGCTCACGCTCCTATTATTGCCCGGTTTACCTACTACGCTCATAACAACCATCGCATTGAACAATACGGCTGCTCTGGCGACCCTGTCGCCAACCACAAACAACGCACCCCAGGCGCGGATCCTCTGGAGCGGAACACCGAAGCGTCGCGACTTTGCTGACCGCGCCTGCGCTAACTGAACCTTTAGTTTGTCCTGCCGTCTATTCCGAGCGTAGCAAAACCTTCGACGCAGGCCTGCGAAGAAATTCTGAAATCTAGGAGCAAAGAAATGAAATTGTTTTCAAACGCGGTTCGCGGAACCGCCATTGCAGGTCTCGTCGTGTTGTCGTTGGCCGCCGTCGCAGGCCCTCAGGGACCAGCGCGGGGAGCCGGCGAAGTCTTTTCGTGGCGAGACGCCGCGGGTCGACCCTCGATGCGGGATCAGGCCGGCATCTTCATCTGGCACGAGGGAAACACGTTCTTCGTGACGAGCCAGAGCGAGCACCACAAAACCACCGATGTCCACGCGATGCTTCGCGGCGGACGAATCGTCAACGTCTCTCGTCTGCACGACGAGCGCGGCGACTCGATCAGTCAGCGGCGAGACAACGAGGTCAATTTCAAGTCTCAAACTTGGGACGGTCGCGATGAGATGCGCTTCGACGTGGTGAACGGCGACGCTCTAACCGTCACTGTTCGGCAGCCCCACGAGAGGAACCGACCGATCTATGTAGGCGGCAGCGAGATGCGCGCCAACGGCGAGCGGATCACGATCCGGATCGTCGACCGCCGCTAGCCTCCGTCTGGAAAAATAGGGGCAGCCCATTCCTCGGGCTGCTCCTTTTTACTTTAGCTGTCGAAACTACTCGGGGTAGGCTCCTCCTATCGAATCCTTGGCGTTCGGAAAACCGCAATTTGGCGGGGACGTCAAGGGTTCGGGAGGAATCTTTTGAGTTCAATACTTATTCTGGCGGCCCTTGCCGCCGCTCGGCAGGACGCGGGGTCGCCCAGCGAGCCTCGCCTCATGCGCTATCCGAGCGTCCACGGAGACCACGTGGTCTTCACCTACGCCTCCGACCTTTGGGTCGGGAGTCTGAAGGGCGGCTACGCTCGCCGTCTCACTTCATCGACCGGCCAAGAGCTGCGTGGACGAATCTCGCCCGACGGCAAGTGGGTCGCTTTTACTGGTCAGTACGACGGCAACCCGGACGTCTACGTGATGCCGATCGACGGTGGAGAGCCCAAGCGGCTCACGTTCGAACCCGAGTCCGACAACGTATCTGGATGGACGCCAGACGGCAAAATTATGTATGCCTCGGTCGCTGGATCCTTCACAAATCGCCAGCAGCGCCTCTGGATGGTCGACCCCAAAGGGGGGATGCCGATACGGACGCAGATCGAAGAGTTTTACGACGGCACGATGTCCGAGGACGGGCACACCCTCGCCTACCAGCGTTTCGGATCGAACAACTTCAACTGGCGTCGCTATCGGGGTGGCAGCCAGGGCAAAGTCTCGTTCTACGACCTCTCGACGAACAAGTATTGGGAGCTCCCGGCGGCGCGCGAGCAAAGCTATGAGCCGATGTTCGTGGGTCGCTCGGTCTACTACATCAGCGACAAGAACGCCAACACAATCAACCTGTATCGGTACGATCTCGACTCCAAAAAGGACACCCAGCTAACCCGCTTCACCGACGAGGACATCAAGTGGCCGAGCTCTGACGGAAAGTCCGTCGTGTTCGAGAAGGACGGCTTTCTTTGGGATTACGACATCGCGTCTGCCAACGCGAAGCGCTTGAACCCGATCATCCGCACGGACAACGTCCCCGCTCGCCCCTACATGCGGCAGGTCGGAGGCGATGTCTCCTCGCTTTCTCTCTCGCCTACGGGAACGCGCGTTGCGGTCGAAGCGCGGGGCGAGATATTTACAATGCCGGTACGCGCGGGGGATACCCATAACCTCAGCGACATGCCCGCAAGCCGGGAGCGATTCCCCGCCTGGTCGCCTGACGGCAAGACAGTGGTTTACGCCAGCGACGCGACAGGAGACTACGAGGTCTACTCAGCGCCGCAACTAGGCGGCAAGCCGACTCAGCTCACCAACTCCCACCTGCCGATCTCGGGACTCGAGTGGTCTCCGGACGGAAAGTGGATCGGAATCCGCACCCGGTCCTACGAGTATCACATCGTGGACCCGGTCTCTCACACGGTCAAGAAGGTGTTCGCTTCGCACGGGGGTCTTGGTTCGGTCGAGTTCTCGCCGGACGGCAAGTGGATCGCCTACGTCGACGCGGAAGCGAACCGGCTCGGCGCGATCCACCTCTACGAGATCGCTACGGGCAAGGACACCAAGGTCACGAACGGCCAATTCGACGACGACCGCGTGACGTGGGATATGAATGGCCGCTATCTGTACGTGGTAAGCAACCGAACCTTCAATCCCACCTACGGCAACTATGAGTTCAGCCTCAAGGTGACGGATACGCAGCGCATCTATGTGATCCCGTTGCTTAAGTCGATGCCGAATCCTCTTGTGCAGGGCAACGACGAAGAGCCGGATCAGACGCCTCCGCCCACGGGCGGCCCGGGATCTTTGATCGCCACCGATGAAATCCAAGGCGGACAGGGTCGACGCGGCGGCGGCGGCGGCGGAGGAGGTGGTGGTGGAGGCAATCCAAACTTCGCTCCTTCCGGACCGATGCCGCTTGCCAACGTTCGCATCGATCTGGACGGACTTAGCGACCGGATGCTGCCATTGCCGCTGCCTGCCGGCAGCTACGGCTTGGTGGTCGGTGCGCGCGACGGCGTGTTCTATCTTGCCGATGGAAACCTGATGATGTTTTCGCTTCAGGCCCGGTCAGCGGTACCGGCGTTGTCACTGACGCCGGCTGCACCGACGCCTGGGCCGGGTCGCCGTGGCGGGGGAGGCGGAGGCCTTCGAGCCTTCGACTTCAACTCGAGCCGCACCAAGGTGGCCTTCGCTCAGGGCGACAACATCGTGGTGGCTGACCTACGGCCAGGTTCCACACCCTCGAACATCAGCACCGCATCCCTTTCGGTGGTGGTCGATCCGCGAGATGAGTGGAAACAGATGTTCTGGGAAGCCTGGCGCTTCGAGCGGGACAACTATTACGATCCCTCGATGACCGGTCTCGACTGGAAAGCCATCGGCGATCACTACGCGAAGTATCTGCCGTATGTCGCGCATAGAGGCGATCTCAACTACGTGCTCGGAATGATGATCGCCGAACTCGGAACGGGCCACTCGTACGTACAAGGCGGCGATCTCGGACCGAGTCCGACGCCGGTTGCGATCGGCCAACTGGGTGTCGACTACGCCGCGGTCGGTGGCTTCGTCAAGATGACGAAGATTTATCGCGGCGACAACTTCGACGAGTCTCGCCGTGGTCCCCTGGGCGAACCTGGAATTTCCGTATCGGATGGAGATTATCTGCTCGAAATCGACGGCAAGCCGGTCCGCCCGGACATGGATCCGAACTCGCTCCTCTTGGGCAAGGTCGGCCAAGCAGTTACGATCACTGTGAACTCATCGCCCACGACGGTAGGTGCGAGGAAGCTTCGGGTGCGGCCGATCGGCAGCGAAGGCAATCTGCGCAACGCCGCTTGGCAGGAAGCCAATCGGCTGTATGTCGATAAGATGAGCGGTGGCCGGGTCGGCTACATGTACATCACCGACACCCAGCTATCCGGCGCGATCGACTTTATCCGCGGCTATTACAGCCAGGTGGATAAGGACGCGGTTGTGGTGGACGAGCGCTGGAATGGTGGCGGGTATATCCAGCCATGGTTCGTTGACACACTGGGTCGGCGAATTCGGGCTGGTATTCGCAATCGCCATGGTGTGAATACAACCGACGCGGTGGCGATCGAGGGTCCGAAGGCGATGCTGATCAACGGCTACGCGGGCTCTGGCGGAGACTTCTTCCCCTGGATGTTCCGGCAAGCGAAGCTCGGTCCGCTCATCGGGAAGCGCACGTGGGGGGGCCTCGTGGGAATCTCGCAGGGCGCGCCGCTCATCGACGGCGGTTCCGTGACCGCGCCGGAGTTCGGAATCTACGATCGGGAGACCGGGACGTGGATCGCCGAAAACAAGGGCATCGATCCCGACATGGACATCGACGCGCGCCCCGATCTGCGGGCTGCAGGTCAGGATCCACAGCTGGACGCGGCGATCAGGTACCTGATGGATCAGATCAAGAAGGGCGGCCCGACGTACAAGACGCCTGACTTCCCGAAAGCGCCAAAGACCGGGGGGTAGTACTCCAACGGGCCCTCTGCTTTGGGCAGAGGGCTGGACAACAAAAAGCCCTGACTTCAAAAAGTCAGGGCTTTTTTGTGAACGGAAGATTAGCTACTCGTCGGCGAAGGGATCGTATTCGTCGGGGCTTGGAGCGGCGGATCGAGCTCCCGCAGCTACGGGGGCATGGCCCTCAGCGTGAGCGCCGCCGCCATCCTCTCGGGGCCGGTCCAGACCTTGAATGTTCTCGGCAATCACCTCCACCACGTCACGCTCCTGGCCTTCCTTCGTGGTGTATTTGCGGGTCTGGAGGCGCCCATCGACCGAAACGAGTCTGCCCTTGGTCAGGTAGTTGCTGACGTAGTCGGCGGATCTTTCCCAAGCGATGATGTTGAAGAAGTCCGCATCCGAAGAGCCGTCTTGCGGCTTGATCCGCTTATTGACGGCGATGCTGAAATTGCACACGCTCTTTCCTGTGGCGGTCGTGCGAAGCTCGGGATCGCGGGTAAGCCTGCCGACGAGAACGACTCGATTAACCATGTTCCTAGCCTACACCTAAGCGTCGAGCTTGTAAATGCGGTGGCGAACGACATCATCCGAAATTCGCATCAATCGGTTCAATTCGGCGGGCACCTTGGCGTCGCACTCGAAATTCATGAGCACGTAGTTCCCCTCTTTGTGGCCGTCGATTTCGTAGGCAAGCTTGCGCTTGTCCCACTTGGCGGCCGACTCGACAGTCCCGCCCTTCTCTTCGACGATCCCCTTGAACTTATCGGCGATCTTCTGGACGTCTGCGTCGGCGAAGTCAGGCTTGACGATATAAAACGCTTCGTATTTGCGGTTGTTGTTGCTCATGTGGTTTGCTCCCTCTGGCCTATGCGATCCCGCGTTGAAGTCGGGACAGAGAGCCTTGCGGCGAAGGCACAGAATACCTTACCGTCAGGCCCCGAGCATCTTCAGCTTCCGTTGAGCGTCTTCTCGCAGCTTGGTCGTCGTAGCATCCATTGCGAGGGGTTGCTTTGACAGAAAGCTTTGCAACGCGTCCCTCGCCTTTGCATCCTGTCGGGCATCAAAATACAGGCTGCCCAAGTAGTACAGTCCAGCGAATCCCTCGGCGTCGAGGCTTTTTTCAAAAAGCGGGCGACTCCTTTCGAAGACTTGTAGGCGCCTCCTTCGGACGTCCGGCTTGGGCGAGTTCAATACCTGCATTAACATCATAGCGGGCAGCCATTGCCGGGAGGGCAGCGGCCGCCCGCGAATAAGCATCCACGGCCTTGTCGGGCAGTTTGGCTTGAGCGTAGGACAGACCCAGTTGGTCCCAGCCGACCGGATATGTTGGGCTGAGTCGCACGGCCTCCTCCAAGCGCGAGGGTGAAACCTGGGCGCCAGTAGTTGCTCCAGACACCCGTCGACCCCTTGAAAGCCCAGACGTCGGACGTCAGTGCTCGAGGCAGCAATTCGAGGTGTTGAACCAAGGGATTTTCAAGAACCTGGTGTCGGTCATCGTAAACGAAGCCGGAGGCCGCGACATTCCAAAATGCGGCGATGGTTAGCAGCAGGATGGCGAGCAAAACCAGGCTGGGTTGACGGTTTTCCTCGGCATCGGCGACCATGGCGGATTGATTGTAACCTGCGATCGAAATCCTTGCGTTACACTTTCACACGACCTCGCAGGCCGAAAGGAAACAATGATCGAAACTGACGTAGCCATCGCAGGCGGCGGACCGGGGGGCAGCACCCTTGGATCGCTCCTCAAGAAATACAACCCCGATATTAGGGTCTCCATCTTCGAGCGAGAGAAGTTCCCGCGCGACCATATCGGTGAAAGCCAACTCCCCCCAATCAGCGCAGTACTGAATGAGATGGGGTGTTGGGAAAAGGTTGAGGCGGCCAATTTCCCAATCAAAATCGGCGCCACTTTTCGGTGGGGTCAAACCAATGAGCTCTGGGACTTCGAGTTTCTTCCTCTTGGCCACTTTAAAAATGAGCCTCGACCGGCAAAGTACCGCGGTCAACGGCTCCAGACAGCTTTTCAGGTGGACCGAGCGATCTACGACAAGATTCTCTTGGATCACGCGAAAGAATTCGGCTGTGATGTAAGAGAAGAGACACAGGTTCGACAGATCGATCGGACGGGCGATCGCATCGATGGCATGGTTTTGGACAACGGGGAACAGGTCCGCGCCAAGTACTACGTGGATGCCTCAGGCAACTCGGCGCTCATCCGGCGCGCGATGGGGGTTGAAGTCGACGAAGTCTCGGTCTTGAAGAATGTTGCGTTCTGGGATTATTGGGAGAACGCTGAGTGGGCGGTCGAGATCGGAGTTGGCGGAACGAGAATCCAAATTCTCAGCATCGGCTATGGCTGGATTTGGTTCATTCCCCTCGGTCCCACTCGAACGAGCATCGGGATCGTATGCCCTGCCGAATACTACAAAAAGAGCGGAAAGTCGCCGGAGCAGCACTACCTGGACTCTCTAGCGCTGGAACCCAGAGTTACGGGCTTGATCCGGAATGCAACTCGGTCCGGCAAAACTTGGGCGACCAAAGACTGGTCGTACGTGGTCGACCGCGCGTACGGCGAGAATTGGTTCCTCGTGGGCGAGGCGGCAGGGTTCGCCGATCCTATTCTTTCTGCGGGCCTCACACTTACCCAGACGGGCGCCCGGGAGCTTGCTCACATTATTTTGGAATTGGAGCGGGGCGGGCATGATCGCAAGTGGATGCTCGACTGGTATTCGGAGACGCAGATCAGGCGTGTTCGGCAACATATTCGATTCGCCGACTTTTGGTACACGGCAAATGGAGTTTGGAAGGATGCTCGCGAATACACGCGTGAGATCGCCAAAGACGTCGGTTTGGATCTTGATGCGGACGCCGCGTTCAAATGGCTAGGGGCCGGGGGCTTCGCATGGGACAACGCAGGGCAGGTTGGGCTCGGAGGATTCGATCTTGCCGGCGTGAAGTCTTTGACCCAAAAGTTCACTGGCGACAAGGCCCAGTGGACGTTAAACGACTTCAACATATTCCGCATCAATCTGGAAGGCGCGGATAAATCCGAAACTCCAATTTTTGCCAACGGCAAGATTCACGCCGTACCCAGCTATTCTAGAGGAGCGAAGACCCTAAATGCGGTCGGAGTCTTTGCGTTTCTGATCGATTTTTTCCAGAGAGACAGGGACATTTCCGAGTTGTTCGATCACATCAAGCGTTATCGCGGAGCCGGTCTTGGGTTCGCGACCGAGCACTTGGCCCTCCACCATCTCACCCAGACTCTGGAGGTGATGCTTGCGGACGGCTGGGTAACAGCCCGCTTTAGCCGAAACAAGCCGAAGATCACCATGAACACTCCCGAGGAAGGCGAGATCATCCATCCGAACAAGGAGTAAGGCCGATTCCGGACGCGGGATGGACGAGGACGCCAATTAGTTTCCACCGGGACAGGTAAGTTTGCCGGTTTGTACCTGGGGCGCGCAAATCTTTGCATTTTTTGGCGAAATTGCCTTATAGTTGATTCACACGGTTTTGAAGCGGCATAGTTTCGACGTGGTCGAGTTTTGGGAGGAGCAATGAAAAAAGCACTAGTATTAGTTGGAATGGCCATCATCGGTGGCGCATCCGCACAGACGTTCACAAGCACAGGCGGACCGTATGCGATCCCGGATAACTCTGTTGCAGGCATCAATGCAACGGTTTTGGTTACGGGCTCGGTCGGCGCCCTTCAGTCGGTGACGTTCACCAACCTGACCCACACGTGGATCGGCGATCTTACTTTCACCCTGACGGATAGCGCTTCTCACAGCGTTATCATCATGCAGCGAGTCGGTAGCGCTACCGCGACTGGCTTTGGTTCGTCCTCGGACCTGGCTGGAAACTACACGTTCGCTGTAGGCGCCGGTAGCATTTGGACGGCCGCGGCCGCGACGCCGGTTCCCGCTGGCACCTATCGCCCTTCGAGCAACTTGTTCACGGGCACCGTGGCCACTTCTGAAAATCCGACGAACTACACTGCTTTGACTGGCGGTGCCGGCACTTGGACGCTAAATGCAGCTGACGCAGCAGGCGGCGACACGGGTGCATTCGATTCGGTGAGCTTGAACTTCGCGGCTACGCCAGAGCCGGCCAGCATGGCTGTTCTCGGACTTGGCGTCGTTGCATTCCTTCGCCGACGCCGCAAGGCCTAAGGCACGAAGACGGAAATTGAGCAGCCCATCCTTTTGCGAGGATGGGCTGTTTTTTGGTGACGGGCTTACCAGGCGATCTTCAGGAGACCACCGTCGAAGCCGATAATTGCCGAGTGAATCGGAACTTCCTCGATAAGCGGGCCGGCTTTACTTTAGTCGAATTGCTTATCGTCATTGTCATCCTCGCAGTTTTGGCTGCCATCGCCATACCGCGTTTCATGAGCGCGGGGATCCGCTCAAAGGAGGCTTCCCTCAAGGCCAACCTGAAATTGACTCGCAACGCAATCCAGTCCTTCAACGCGGATTGCGGGAGCTATCCAGCGACCCTCGACGATCTTGCTGCGACGTCCGCCCCTGCCACCGGTCTGACCTCTGCGGCGAGTTCACGAGCAATTTCATCCTCCGACTGGCATGGACCCTACCTTTCAACGGTCCCGTCCGATCCAGTTTCAGGCTCAGGTTTAAAGTATTCTGCGACGGCGCCAGCCGTTGGCACTGTTGGATCTGCAACCCCGGGGAATGATTCCGGCGGGGTCCCGTACACCAGCTATTGATGAATTTGGGACCGGGGATCGCCCCCCAGCTGAACAATCCTTTCCTCAATCTCTCGAATAGACTTTTGCAACCTTTCGATATCCCCACGAGCCCGCTCGATAACTTCGGGTTTAGCTCGCTCCACGAACTGCTGGTTAGACAACCTCTCGCGAATGGAATCTCTCTCGCGACCTAACTTGTCCAGATCGCGCTTCGCGGACGAAAGAAGCTTTTCCGAATCCAGCAGACCCTCAATTGGGATGTGGACTTCAACTCCAGATCGAGTCGTCGACAGATAACCGCCCTCGGGGATTCCAGGCCGAAGTTCTCCAATCCATGCTTGCGTTCTCACAATTTCTGCAAGAGTTCCCAGTTCTCCCTGAAAGTATGCGATGGGCAAGACCTTCATCGGAGTCAAGTTCAAATCATGTCGCAGAGCACGTATTCCGGACACGATATCGAAAGTGAGCGCCATGTCCGTTTCCGCGTCGGGATCCAAGTAAGTGGCCTTGACATCGGGCCACTTGCAATCCATCAAGAATTCTGACTCGTCTCGAATTGGGAGATGAGAGTAGAGCTCTTCGGTCAAGTGCGGCATTATGGGATGCAGCATCTTGAGAAACACGTCGATGCACGTTAGTAGACAGCGGGTTGGAATCTCCTTTTGCGCATCGTCCTGAAGGCGCGGCTTGCTGATCTCGATATACCAGTCGCACACGTCGTTCCAGAAGAATTGATAGAGCGTTTGGCACGCCGTCTGGAGATCGTAAGCGTCGTACGCTTCGCGCACCGTCTTCTCAGTGGCGTGGAGTCGACTGAGGAGCCAGCGGTCGACTGTTTCTAGGCCCTCCTCTTTCACCTCCCAGGACGCACCAGCTTGCGGATCGGGGGTGTTCATCAGGATGAACCGGGTTGCGTTCCAGATCTTGTTGGCCCAATTGCGGGCATCGTCGGTCTTTTTGTCCGAGTATCGGATGTCTTGGTTCTGGCCCGTTTGGGACATGAGGGTCCAGCGGAGGGCGTCGGCGCCTTTGGTTTCGATGATGCCCATCGGGTCGACGCCGGTGCCGAGCGACTTGCTCATGCGCTTCCCGTCCTCGGTAAGGACCGTTGCATAGATCATCACGTCTTGGAACGGGATGTCTCCCATGAAGTCGAGGCCCATCATAATCATGCGGGCGACCCAGAGATTGATGATGTTGCGGTCGGTGACGAGGACGCTCGTCGGATACCACTCTTTCAGGTCCAGCGTCTCTTCGGGCCAGCCAAGCGTGGCGAAAGGCCACAGGCCGCTGGAGAACCAGGTGTCGAGCACATCGTCATCCTGACGCACGATCGTCTTGCCGCCCGCCTTTGATTCGGCGTCTTCCCAACTCAACGCGGCAATCGTGTCGCCGTCTTCGGTGTAGTATATGGGCACGCGATGTCCCCACCAGAGCTGGCGGCTGATATTCCACTCGTGGATGTTCTCCATCCAGTCCAGGAAGATGCGGTTATAGCGCTCGGGAGTGAACTTGATCCGGCCGTCTTTGACGGCCTCGATGGCGGGCTCGGCGAGCTTGGCCTGATCGCAGAACCATTGCTCGCTGAGGAGCGGCTCGATGACTTCCTTCGACCGGTCGGACACTATGATGTTGATGTCGTGGTCCTCGATCTTCTCCATCTCGCCGGACTCTTCGAGGGCGGCCACGATGCGCTTTCTCGCCTCGTAGCGGTCGAGGCCGTCCAAGCTCTCGATGAAACCACCCGCATCAAAGCCTCCCCCTAAAAGAGGGTTCTTGACGAAAGGAAGAATCTCTTTGACCGTGACCCGTGCCCTTTCATCCAGGACCACCGGCATTTCCAAGTTGTGACGCTGGCCGACCTGGTAGTCGTTCGGGTCGTGGGCGGGGGTGATTTTGACAGCCCCGGTGCCGAAGTTCGGATCGGGATAAATATCGGCGATCAGCGGTAGCTCGCGCCCCACCAGGGGCAGGCGGAGCGTTTTGCCGACCTTCCCTTCGTAGCGCTTGTCGCTCGGGTGGACGGCTACCGCGACGTCAGCGAGCATCGTTTCCGGACGGGTCGTGGCGATGGTCACCGATCCAGAACCGTCGGTGAAGTCGTACCGGATGTGATAAAGCTTTCCGCGGATCGTCTGGCGCTCCGTCTCGATGTCGGAGACACTGGTGCGTAGAACGGGGTCCCAGTTCACGACTCGCTTGCCGCGGAAGATGAGCCTTCGCTCGAACCATTCGATGAAGACCTTAAGAACCGCGTCGTGGTATTGGGGGTCGAGCGTGAAGCGGGTTCGGGTCCAATCGAAGGCGCAGCCGAGAGCGCGAAGCTGCTTGAGGATCGTGTCGCCCGATTCCTTCCGCCACTCCCACACGCGCTCCACGAACTTCTCGCGACCTAGCTCAGCTGGGTTGATCCCCTCCTTCTTGAGCTGCTTGCTGACGACGCTCTGGGTGGCGATGCCGGCATGGTCTTGTCCGGGCAGGATGAGCACGCGCTTGCCCCTCAGCCGCTGGTAACGGCCGAGCATGTCCTGGATCGGATAGCACAAGGCGTGGCCCATGTGGAGCGAGCCGGTGATGTTGGGGGGCGGAATCGTAATGGAAAACTTTGGCTTGCTCTCGTCGGGATCAGGCTGGAAAAGCCCGGCTTCCTCCCAACGCGCGTACCACTTCGATTCCGTCGACGCCGCGTCGTAACGCGGCGGCATGTCGAACTCTGCCATCCGATGCCTCCTGCTTTCATGTCGTGAAAGCTGATTTAGGATACCGGGTGTGGCAGGTCTGGCTCTGTCAAGGGTGCGGTCCTAATAGGAGGTCCGTACTTTCACTGCGGCGGGCTCCTCGCCCCCTTCACTCAGGATGACGGCGCTCTATTCCAAGTAAGTGCCATTGACGTTGAGGGCGAACTTGTAGCCGAGAAGGTCGGCGGAGCGTCGGCACATGACCATGCGGCTTAGGAATATCTCGAAATACTCCATCACGGTCGCCTGCTTGGTATCGATCTCGAGCGTCAGCTCGATCGACTGGGTTTCCGGCGTCATCTCGACGCGGCTCTTCTGCACGGCGTAATTGACGCGGTCGTGGATGTCGAAGCTCTCCATGATCGGGTTTTGGACGCGGCTGAAGTGGACGTCGCTCTTGTCGGCGATGATCAGGGCGGCGGACATGTTGGAGATGGGCGTCCCGGCGAGCTCTTCGTGGTTACCGATAGCCCCGAGAATCGGCGACATTTCCGAAGCGTCCATCCCCATTTCGTTGAGGATAGTGAAGGCGATGTTCGCGCCGGTCATCGGATGGTTGATACGGTTGATAACGTTGCCGATGTCGTGAAGATAACCCGCGATCTGCCCCAGCTCGATCTCCCGCGCGGGGGATTCGAGCTTCTCCAGGATGTAGCGAGTGATGCTTGAGACGACGCCGACATGGCGGTGGCCGTGCTCGGTATAGCCCATCGCCTTCATCACCTCATTAGCGCCATCGATGAGCTTGCGCACCTTCGGATCGTTGCGCACTTCCTTAAGCGTGATGGCCTTTGGCCCGACGACAGTGATCGGCTGTTCCATGTGTCGTGCTAGCTTATTCTCTTTGCGGCCGTTGGTGAAGGTGATTTGAATTGAGGGAATGATGGCGTTGATGCAATTGAATTCAGTCGTGGGTCAATCCATCGGTTTCCATCAGTTCAATCAATGCATCACTCCATCGGACCGATCAATTCCATCACTCCCTCACGCAAATCACCAAATCACCCCCATCACCTACAGCGGCCTAAGCTGCGGCCAGCGGAGCTCGATCCCCTGCCTCTGCAGCACGTCTTGGAACGCGTGTCGCCTGCCGGAATCCTGATACACCTCGACCGGATCGAGGCCTGCGTCGATCGAGAAGGCGGCAAGGGCACCGGCGGATTCACCGATGTTCCACTCGACCGGATGAAGGCGGTAGCAGCCGTTGGTGATGTGGGTCACACCGAGATTTTTGGCCGCAGGAAGCAGGTTGCGCATCGTCTGCGGGATGAGGGCGCCCATAGGGATTTCGAAGGGGAGGGTGCTGGTGTCGATCGTGTTCTTACCGTTCGTGCTGGGGTGAAGGTCGATGCGATAGGCGCCCGTACCGACTGAGTCCTCGAAGCAAGGTGCGCGGTCGCAGCCCGGGTTGGATTCGGCCGAGACGTCCTGCTCGCGGATCGGGCGCAGGGCGAGGATGCGGCGGCTCTCGCGGATGTAAGCGGTCTTTGCGAAACCATCGTCCGTGCCAGAAAGATCGGGGCGAAGATACAGGCCCGGATAGCCCTCGCCCTCGTCGTGCCTCGGAGCCTCCGTCTGCAGCCAATGGAGGAGGCAACGCGAGAGCTCTTTCGCATCCAGAAGTCTCGCTGCTGAGACGGGACCCCGGGCCAAAGGGACGCCTGTCGTTAGATCAAGTGCAAGGTCAACGTCGAGAATCGTCTCCACGAAATAGTCGTTCTGGGGCCAGTTGACAACTGTCGCCGGGTGCGCGGGCTCGTTGAGGATCGCCGGGTTGAGGATCTGCCGGTAGGGGAATAGCGCATACCAGTGATGCGAAAATAGCGGCAGCTTGACCGCCTGACCGGTGTGCGCGTGAAGCACGTCGAATCCTAGAAGCGGGCCGGGCCAGAAGGAAGGCTTGTACGCGCGCCAGCGCTCATAGGATTCGGGCTTGTCGATCACTCGGTGCGACCCCTCGTCGAGGGCGATCGCCATGCACCAGGTAACGCCCTGCACGTTGTCCCACTCTGGCGACCCGTCGACGGCATTCGGCTCCTCGGTCTCCGTCTTCGCCTCCGCGCCGACGGCGTAGCTCGTGCCGGTCATCGGCAACAAGTCGCCTAGTTCGGTGGCATCGAGAAAGACCTTAGCGCTCACGACTTCCTTAGTGCCACTGGACAGGTTCAGGAGCCGTATCGAGCGGACCCGCACGCCCGTGCCTTCTTGCCGCGAGCGCGGGTTTGCTGGATTCACGGAGATGGGCGAGCCGTCGATCTCTGCGTCCATCGGGACGCTGAGCAGGCGAATCTCCAGCAAGCCGCGGGCTACGAATGGCTCCAGCATCGAGCGGAGCACCTCGTGGCCGACGACTGGCTCGTGACAGAGACGGCTCACCCATCCCCCGCCAGGATTCAGAAGCGGGTCGTCGCAGGCTGCCGCGGTGAGGGGGCGATGATTGCGGTACAACTCCCGCACGCACTCCCGGTAGCGCCGGTACCGCGCGGTGCAACCAAACTGCTCGATCCACGGATGCTCGTCAGGCGGGACGAGCTGCGCCGTGAGCTGCCCGCCGATCCAGTCCGTCTCCTCCGTCAGGATAACCCGCTTGCCCATTGCGCAAGCGGACATCGCGGCGGCACAACCACCTGTGCCGCCACCGACGATCAAGACATCGCAACTCGTTTCGTGAGCCACGGATTATTGTAGGCGGCCTTGCCCAATGAACGACGAGTGATAGCGATGAATGATGAATATGGAGGCACGGGAAAGAGATTAGGAAGGATAAGCTACGAGCCGTCCGTCGATGCAGCCGTGCCAGCTCGCTAAGGTAATTCCTCACCGTATTTCCCTCCCGTTCGTCATTTACCACTCCTACTTCCCCTCCGAGTACTCTCTAGCCACATGTTTCGGAAGCTGATGGAGCGCGTGGACCGGATGATGGGTCGGGGCGTGATCGACGACGAGTTTTACGACGATCTGGAAGAAGGTCTGCTTCAAGCGGATACGAATATCTCCGTTGCGACGGACATCCTGAACGAGCTTCGCAGGACCGTTCGCGAAGAGAAGATCACCGACCCGCGGGCGATGCGGGACAAATTGAAGGAGGCGATCGGCAAGCGCTTCGGCCAGCAGAAAGCCGTCGGCCTGGAGGTCAGCGAAGAGTCGCCCTCGCTATTCGTCTTCGTGGGAGTTAACGGCGTGGGCAAGACCACAACGATCGCGAAGGTTGCGCATCTTCTTAAGCGACGGGGCTACAGCGTCATCCTCGCCGCGGGGGATACCTTCCGGGCAGCGGCCATCGAGCAGCTCGAGGCGTGGGCCTCGCGAGTCGGGGTAGACGTAGTGAAGAACAAGCCCGGCTCCGACTCTGGAGCTGTGATCTTCGATGCGATCACCGCCGCGAAAGCTCGGGGCATCGATTTCGTACTCGCTGATACGGCGGGGCGCCAGCACTCAAAGGAGAACCTGATGCACGAGCTCGCGAAGATTCGGCGCATCGCGGAAAAGGGCCTCGGCCGCCCGCCGGATGAGGTGCTGCTGATCCTCGACGCCAACACCGGGCAAAACGCGATCAGCCAGGCGGAATCCTTTTTGAAAACCTCAGGCGTGACGGGCATCGTGCTCACCAAGCTCGACAGCACGGCGAAAGGCGGGGCGCTCATCGGCGTGTACGATCGCTTCAAAGTGCCGATCAAGCTCATCGGAGTGGGCGAGAAGGTCGAGGACCTTCGCGACTTCAAGCCGCAAGAATTCGCGGCCAGCCTCTTCGATTAGTGCTCGCCGAGATTCGCGCGCTCGATGATGCGGGCGAGGAACGGCGGCGTCCACCAGTTGTATTTGCCAAGAAACTTCATGGTGGCGGGGACGAGGAGGCTGCGCACCAGCGTGGCGTCGATCAGAACCGCGAGACCGAGACCGAAGCCAAGTTGCTTCATAACGCTCAGCTTGCCGGTCGTGAATGCGCCGATCACGACCATGAGCAAGAGTGCCGCCGAGGTGATGATCTGGCCGGTTTTTTCCAATCCGAAAGCGACCGAGTCTACCGTCGATTCGCCTCGATCGTAAGCCTCTTTCATTCGGCTGACGAGGAAGACTTCGTAATCCACCGCGAGGCCGAAAGCGATGACGAATATGAGGATTGGCTCATTCGCGTCGATCGCGCCCACCGATTTGAATCCGATCAAGTTTTCGAAGTGCCCGTATTGAAACACCCAGACCAAACCGCCGAACGCCGCCGAAAGAGATAAAGCGTTGAAGACGATCGCCTTGAGCGGAACCAGAATGCTGTTCAGCATGAACAGGAGGAGCACGAAGGTAGAGACTCCGATGACGAGCAGAGCCTGCCAAATGTGGGCTTGAAGGTCGTAGACGAGGTCCACGAGGATGGCGGTGGAGCCGCCGACAAGCGCCTCCGATCCCGGCGGCGCGGGAACACCGCGGATTGCGGCGACAAGGTCTTGGGCGGGTTTCGCCTGAGGTTCGCCCTCGAAGTCAAGGTCGATCTTCGTCAAGTTGCCGCTCGCGCGGCTCAGTTCGCTCAACGGGTCCCGGTTAAGCTCGCTATGGACGCGATTAACCCCCGCCGTCTTCTCTAAGCGCGAGACGTACGCTTCGAAAGCCGTGCGGTTCGGCGCTTCCGTGGGATTGCCCGGCATGGTGAGCATGATCTCGATCGGATTGTTCGATCGAAGATCGAAGTTCTTAGCAAGTTCGTCGTTGACCTGCCGGCTCTCGAAAGAGGTGGGCAATGTCTTCGCATCAACCGTGTTGAGCTTCACGTTGAGGAACGGCGATCCCGCGACGAAGAGGATGCCGAGCACGAGGGCCACCACGATGCCGGCGCGTCGCATTACGAAGTGGCTCATTCGGGTCCAAAAGCCTTCTTCCGATGGATCGATGGGCTTCTTGCGCGTCAGAGCAATCCGGCCCTTGTCGATCCTCGTACCCAAGAGGCCGAGCAGGGCGGGAAGGACGGTCAGGGAAACCGCGACGGAGGCAAAAACGGCGAGCGACCCGCCGATCGCCATGCTGTAAAGGAAGTTGCGGGGGAAGACGAGCAGTCCAAGCAGGCTCAGCGCGACGATGCTGCCGCTAAACGCGACTGTTCGCCCGGCCGAGCGCATCGTGGCTACCACGGCCTGGGACGAATCTCCAAGCTTGTCCAACTCCTCGCGGAACCGACTGAGGATAAAAAGGCTGTAGTCGATGGCGAGCCCGAGACCGAGAAACGTGATGATGTTCGCCGCGTAAATAGTCACATCGGCGTAGTTCGCGACGATGCGCGTGAGGGCAAAAGCCGTGACAATGCTGAGTCCTCCGACGACGAGCGGCAAAACCGCGGCTACCACGCTTCGGAAGATGAAGAGCAGGAGGATCGCCAAAATACCGAACGAGATACGCTCCGAGCGGGCGATGTCCGTCTTGATCTGGGCATTGATCTCCTTGCTGACGGCAGCAACGCCACCGAGCCGCACTTGGAGGGGACCTCCCTTCAATGTATTGCTCAACCGCAGAAACGCCTCTGCCTGGGCGGGTCCGTCGCCCTTCAGAACAACAGGCACAAATGTCTCGTGGCGATCTCGCGAAACGAGCAAGGGGGCCGGCGTCTCGAAGTAGTCGATCACACTAGCGACGGACTCGTCCTTCTTGAGAACGCCAAGCGCAGGTTGAGCTCCCGAGTGAAACGCGGGATCGTCGACGGTGAGCGTCGGGCTGCTAAACAGGACGAGGAGTCCGTACTGCTGTTCGGGAAATGCCCTTTCGAAGGCCTTTTGCTCCCGCGTCGACTCGGAGGTCGGATTGGGCGTGACCCCGTCACGCATGACGGAAAGCGCGCCCGAACCGTAGATCACGGCGACGACGGCGAGGATCGCGGAGACGGCAAGGACCTGCCAGCCGCGCTTCGTCACCAAGCGGGCAAGGACGGCAAGCATCGGAAGCTAATTTACACGACCGGGCCTAGCGAATGTAGAAGTCGAGAATCTCGCGCCGCGCTTGCGGCGAAAACAGGGACTCCATAGATGCCCGCGCGGCATTGCCAAGACTGAAGCGCAGGCTCGCGTCTGAACGAACCCGTTTTACGGCTTCGTGCATCTCCTCCGTGCTCTCGACGAGAAGGCCATTTAATCCGTCACGGATGTACTCTCGCGGCCCCCCTCGGTTTTCTACGATGGCGGGCAAGCCGCACGCCATCGCCTCCGCTACGACGCGCCCGAAGCACTCGTACCACGTCGGATGGATTCGGTAGATGAAAGCGCTTAGGCTTCGCAGGAATTCTTCCGCCGGCTCGGCTCCCTCGGGAAGCAGCCCGATATTTGGATGCTGGAGCCGATCGGCCAAGACGGTTGCCCCCATTAGGCGAATTTTGCACCCCTCTTCGGCGAGGCGGAGGTAGAGGTCCGGATCCTCGGGGAGGTGTTTCCCCTCGACGTCCCGACTCAGGCGTCCCAGAACGAATTCATCGGGAGGAGAGGCCCCAGGAAAAAAACGGAGAGGTCGATGGGCGAGGGATGGACTGGCCCTTCTAGCTCAGGAAACATGGACTTCAGACCTTCGGAGACGAACACCACTTCCACATCGGATCGCCCGATCCTCTTCAGTCCGTTAAGACAATTCTCGACGTGATGAGGCTCCGGCGTATTGATGATGACGATCACACGCTCGGCCTCGCAGGCCCTGATCCAGCCTCCGATGCTGAAGAACGTGCCGACGAAGACGACATTCCCGCCCCGCGGAAACTGATATGTGCCCTTCACAATCGGCCGGATCGGATATAAGCCGCGATGCGAGAATCGTGCTCCTGCTCGCACCATATGGATACATCGGTGATGAGATCCAACTCCTCGAAGAGCCGGAATGTTTCACGCTCGGTTCCCCCGTACATGTTGTGAAACGGGTTGACGAGATGGACGTGGTCCATTTACGTCGTGCCTTCGCCGTCCTCGAGCCACTTTGCCTGGGCGGGCGCGAGTTCGACGTCGACTGCTCCGAGGTTGTCTTCGAGTTGATCGATCGACGCCGGACCGATCAGTGCAAATATATTGCCCCGCTGAGACAGAGTCCAGGCAAGAGCGACTTGGGTGGGCGTGCGGCCTAGTTCAGCGGCCAACTGGTCAACTCTCCCTTTTCTCTCCCGGTTCGTCGCGTTTTCGTACACTCGCTTCACGTCCGGACTCTCGACGCCCGCGTAAAACCCGCCTCCTCCCGACGACCACGACAGAACCGCAACGTGCGAATCCGCATACCAGGCACGTGCTTCCGGGTCGTCGGAGATCGACAGGGCCTCCCACCACATCGCTTCATTCGCGATGGCTAGGGAGAGGTTGGGACTGCTCGCGCTGAAACCCTGCAAGCCGTGGGCATCGGCGTATTCGTTTGCCTCGGCGACGCGAGTGTGATGCCAGTTGCTGCCGCCGAACGCCCTGATTCTTCCCGCTTCTAGATGCTCGTTGAGCCACTCCACCACTTGGCCAGCGGGCACGCGTCTGTCGTCCCGGTGGAGGAGGTAGATGTCGGACGAGGAAGTGCCTTGCCGCTCCAGGTTGCCTCGCAAATCGTGGTCGAGGTCGGCTTTGGTGACGCGTCTACCCTCGTCGCCATCCGCCGAGTGGTGGTTTCCCTTGTCCAGCCGAATCAAGGCGTGCTCGCCCCGTGCGGCGTAATAGGCTCTCATCAGCGCACCGGCCCGTTCGCCGTAGCCATAGCTGTTGTCGATGCAGTTTCCGCCGGCAGCGCGGTAGGCGTCGAGAAGCTCGAACGCTTCTTCGTCGCTCTTGGCCATGAGCGGAATCACGCCCATGACGATTCGTGAGACGGGCTTGTCGAGATGTTTGACCGCGCCGTACTTCAAGCCGTTGGCTCCTTGGCGAAGTGAAGCCCCGCGCTAACCCGCAACGCATCCAAGGTTCTCATTTGGTTCAGTGTGTCTTCCGGGGTCATGTATGGACACTGCTTTGCCTCTAAGAATTCGGCCACCGCATCGGCTTCGATCCCGTAGAGCTCTTCCTTCGAGGTTCCTAACTCGAACGTCTCCTCGTCCTGGCCGTTTCGATGTAGGTGGATAGCGTCGCCTCCGCACGTCCAGGGTTGGTCGACGGAGAGCCAGCCCTCGCTTCCGTAAACCCGAAAATCGTTGCGCAACGTGACGTGGATGCCGCATCCGAAGTGGGCTGTGATGCCGCTCGGAAACTTGAGGCAGCCGGACCCGTTCGAGTCATATCCTCTCTTGGTGATCGTCGCCGAATAGTGACATTCAGTTGGTTCTTCGCCCGCTACGAGTCTTGCGAAGCTCACGCAGTACGTGCCCACATCTAACAAACCGCCGCCGCCCACTGCGCCGTCGGCGCGGAAGTTGCCCCAGTCTTCGGGGGCGTGGAAGCCGAATTCAGCGTTGATGTTCAGCACTTTGCCGATTGCCCCGCTGTGGACGAGGTCCACGATTTTGCGGGTCTGCGGGTGGCAGCGGTACATGAAGGCTTCCATGAAGAAGACGCCGTTCGCCCTCACCGCAGCGAGGGCGCGCTCGGCCTCGATGCCGTTGAGGGTGAACGGTTTCTCGCAGAGGATTGCTTTGCCCGATTCCGCCGCCGCGATCGTATTCTCGCAGTGCAGGTGGTGCGGCGTCGCGATGTAGACAGCTTGAACCAAAGGATCTTCGAGCACCGCCCCGTAGCTTGCGTATGGCGTCCCCCCATGCTCATTCGTGAACTTCGCAGCGGACTCGAGAGTTCGGGAACCAACCGCCACCAGCTTGCCCGTCTTCGACACCTTCAGTCCGCGGGCGAATTGATTCGCGATGCTTCCGGTCGCGAGAATGCCCCAATTGAGTGACCCTGCCATGTGCCGCAGATGTTACACGGTGGAAATGATTTCCTAGCTTTCACGAACGGCACGAAGCCACTTTGGGGCGCGGGGCTCCTTCCGAGCTATCCGTCCGTGGGAACCTCTACCGAAACCGTCTGACCTTTGGCGACCGGATCGTCAAGGTGCGGCTGACGCCCGCCAAGGCTCACCCTGACTAAATCGCCCACCTGAACCCGCCGACCCTCCAAGTCGACGAGAGAGAGCTCCTTCTCGCCCAGCGGAAAGCGTACGGTCCGGCTCTCGTTTGGCAGGAGATGAAGTCGCTTGAACCCCTTCAATTCGCGAACCGGCGCAGCAAATGGGGGGTGCTGGTGGGCAACGTACATCTGCACAACCTCGTCTCCCTCGCTCTGGCCGGTGTTCGTCACCGTCGCCGAAACTTCCCATGGACCACCGGGCTTGCGAACGGCTTTCGCGTTCGAATACTCGAACGTCGTGTAGCTCAACCCAAAGCCGAACTCGAACAAGGGCCGGGGCGTGAAGGCGCGCGACGCGAACGGTCCCTGGCCCCAATAGCGATAGGTTCGGCCTTGCATCGCATAGCTCGTAAATTCCGGAACGTCGTTCAGTGAGCGAGGGAACGTCACGGGCAGTCGGCCCGCCGGATTGTAGTCGCCAAACAGCACGTCGGCAACCGCCCTGCCGCCAGACTCACCGGGATACCAAGCCTCCAAGATCGTCTGCACATGGTCGTTAGCCCAGTTCAAAGCCAGCGGGCTGCCGTTCTGGCAGACGAGCACGATCGGTTTACCCATCGCCTGCACACGCTCCAGCAGCTTCTCCTGCACATCGGGCAGGTCCAGCGTCGCCCGGTCCAGACCTTCGTCCTCGAGCGACCCGTTGATTCCCAGCGCCATCACCACAACGTCGGCCGTGGACGCCGCTTGAACCGCGTCATCGTACGGCGCGGAGGCCGGAGTCGCCCAGTCCAACTTCGCGACTGCGCCGATCGCATGCTCGTAATATTCGATCTTGATTGACGCCGGATGACCGCCGACCAAGTTTACAGCGCCCGTAAACCGGGTTGGTCCGTGATCGCTCCACTGGTCGATCAGCAGCTTGTCGTCGACCCAAACTCGCACACCGTCATCGGCCGTGAAGCCAAAAGTGTAACTGCCCGAAACCGCAGGAACAACCGACCCTTGCCATCGAACGGAGTATTCATCTTTCGGCACGCCGGGGCCCGGCGAGCCTTCACCCCAATCGAAATCGGGCACCTCTGTGCGAACGAGAAGGGGTGGGCCCTGAAGTTCGCGACCCGCAAAGTATTCCGCCGTCAAGCCGCCTGCTTTTCCGTCCCGGCTCATCAGTTGCGAGGCGGGAACGGCGGCGTGGCCAAAGTCGCTAATCCCCGAGCCGCGTGCATATGAAACCTCGATCCCACGGCGCTTCGCAGCCTCGCGGATTCCCGCCAGCACCGAGATCGGAGCCTTGGGCGTGCCGTTATAGTTACCGAGCATCACATTGACGTCGGCCGCGTTCGGACCGATCACGGCGATGCGGTGGACCCGATCTGACAGTGGCAGGAGATGGATGTCGTTTTTCAGCAGCACCATCGACTCACGGGCCGCTTGGAGCGCAAGGTCCTTATGGCTGTCGCAGTTCACGATGCTAAGCGGAATCTTGCTCCAAGGCACCAGCGAAGGGGGATCGAACATGCCCATCCGCATCCGCGCCGTCATCAGCCGCTTCACCGAGACGTCGATTTGTGCCTCGGTGATCTTGCCCTGCTTCACAGCCCCGACCAGTGCGATGTAGTCTCCCCCGCATTCCAGGTCGCAGCCGGCCTTCACGGCCAATGCATCGGCGTCTTCCTTCGTGGAGGCGAAGTGGTGGTCCGCCCAGATGTTGGTTATTGCGCCGCAATCGGAGACGACATAGCCCTTAAAACTCCACTGCTTGCGAAGGATGTCATCGAGAAGAAACGCATTCGCGTTGCTCGGCACCCCGTTGACCCGGTTGTAAGAACCCATGATGGAGTACGCGTCGCCCTCGCGGATGGCGGCCTCGAACTGAGGCAGGTAGGTAGCGAACAGGTCCTGCTTACTCGCGACCGCGTCGAACCGGTTGCGGATCGGCTCCGGTCCGCTGTGCACCGCGAAATGCTTGGGAGTGGCGATTGTCTTGAGGTAGCGGATGTCGTCGCCTTGAAGCCCCTTGATGAATTGCACCGCGTTCCGTCCCGTCAGGTAGGGGTCTTCGCCGTAAGTCTCCTGTCCTCGTCCCCACCGGGGGTCACGAAAGATGTTGATGTTCGGTGCCCAGTAGTCGAGTCCCGGGTCGACGTTGTCTGGACTCTTCTTGAGGGCGTTGTTATATTTCGCCCGAGCCTCGGTCGAGATAGCGTCGCCAATGCGGTGCATCAAAGCGGGATCCCACATCGCTCCAAGCCCGATTCCCTGCGGAAATACTGTCGCATAGCCCAGTCGCGCCACCCCGTGCAGCGCCTCGTTCCACCATTGATAGGCGGGCACGCCCAGCCGAGGAATGGCCCCCGCCTGATGCTTCATCTGACTGACCTTCTCCTCCAGCGTCATCCTCCCAACCAAATCGTCCACCCGCCGCTCGATTCCAGCATCGGGGTTTAGATATAGTGGAGTTTGCAGAAGGAGCAGAGCTGTCCAAAGCATGGTCCTCCCATGCTACACCGCGCACTGGCTCGAAATTCACCTCCTTTTAAGGCAGGAAGTCAGCGGTGCATAGCCTCTATCAATTCCTCGAGGGAGGACACCTAGCTCCACCCAGGAAAAGGAGCTTTTCGGGTTCCCTTCCTTTGAAGGAGGGGTTAGGGGTGGATGGCGACTTTCGCCGGTTCGTAGATGGACGCCTCCCCGCTATTCTCAAGGAAGGGGAGTCGATACAGCAAAATAGACTCGTGAAAGCCATCGTACTCCTGAGCGGAGGACTGGACTCCGCGACTGTCTTGGCTTTGGCCAGGGCCCAGGAGTTCGAGCCCCTGGCGCTCACGGTGCTCTATGGGCAGCGGCATCTTGTAGAGACCGACGCGGCCAAAAGAGTCGCCCGCGCTGCGGGAGTGAAAGACCACCGCTTCGTCCGGGTCGAGCTAGAAGCGCTTGGCGGCTCGGCATTGACGGACGCGATCGACGTTCCAAAAGATCGCGACGAAAAAACAATGGCGGGAGAGATTCCCGTCACCTACGTCCCCGCTCGCAACACGATCATGCTGTCGATCGCCCTCGGCTTTGCCGAAGTCGCGGGCGCACGAGACATTTTCGTGGGCGTCAACGCTGTCGACTACAGCGGCTATCCCGATTGTCGCCCGGAGTATCTGGCGGCTTTCGAGCGCATGGCGGCCTTAGCCACGAAGGCAGGCGTCGAAGGCAATTCTGTCCGCATCCACGCTCCCCTCATCGACTTGCCGAAAGCCGAGATCATCCGTCGCGGATTGGCGCTGGGCGTGGACTACGGCCTCACGCACTCCTGTTACGATCCCGTGGGCACCCAGCCCTGCGGCCGATGCGATTCGTGCCTGATTCGGATGCGAGCATTTCAAGAACTGGGATTGCGCGACCCCGTACTAGGTCGGATGCAGGAAATCAAAGGAAGGTAGAGAGGCGCGAGATAATTAGCAGACAAATTTCTACAAACATGGTTGACGAAACTGGAATCTGGCTGTAAACTAACATCCTCATGAGGCGCGGAGCAGATACCCCGGACAAAGCGGCGGTCACGTATAAGGACAACACGGCAGACCGGGATCGAGCGCTCGATCTCGCGCTTGGACAGATCGAAAGAGCCTTCGGCAAGGGTTCGGTCATGCGCCTTGGCGGCGGCGAGCGTGAGCAGATCGAATCGATCTCCACCGGATCGCTCTCCCTCGACGTGGCGCTCGGCATCGGAGGTATTCCAAAGGGCCGAATCACTGAGATTTATGGCCCGGAATCAGGTGGAAAGACGACGTTAGCCCTCCACTGCGTCGCCGAAGCCCAGAAGGCAGGGGGCCTCGCGTTATTTATCGATGCTGAGCATGCGCTCGACACCGAATATGCACGAGCCCTGGGCGTGGACGTAGAGAAGCTATACATTTCCCAGCCTAGCAACGGCGAGGAAGCGCTTGAGATAGCGGACGCCATCATTCGTTCCGGTGCGGTCGACATCGTCGTCATCGACTCGGTTGCTGCCCTTGTGCCGAAAGCGGAGATCGAGGGCGAGATGGGCGATAGTTTCGTCGGCATCCAGGCCCGCATGATGAGTCAGGCGCTGCGAAAACTCGGCGGCTCACTCAACCGGTCAAAAACCGCAGCAATCTTCATCAACCAGCTTCGCGAGAAGATCGGAGTTATGTACGGCAACCCCGAAACGACGCCCGGCGGTCGCGCCCTCAAATTCTGGGCCAGCATCCGCATGGAAGTTCGAAAGGGCGACGCCCTCAAGGCTGGCACAGAGCAGATCGGAACCCGCACGAAGGTGAAGGTCGTGAAGAACAAAGTCGCACCTCCCTTCAAGACCGCCGAGTTCGACGTAATCTTCGGCAAGGGGATATCGAAGGCGGGCGACCTCCTCGACATCGCCGCCGTGAAAAACATCGTCTCGCGCGCTGGAACCTATTTCAACTACGGCGAGACCCGCCTCGGGCAGGGTCGCGATAATGCTCGAAACTTCTTGGAAGAGAACCCCGCCGTCTTCCAGGAGATTGACAAAAAGCTCCGCGACATTTTCGCTGCCGAGAAGGCCAGCCTAATCGCCCCGACCGCGGTCGAGGATGAGGACGAGCCGGAAGAGTAGCCCTTCCCGGACCGCGATCCAGCCGAGAAACATCATCGATCCGTTCGCCCTTCAGGAGAGTGTCAAGTATCTCGCGGGGCGCGACCGATTCGAAGCTGAACTTCGAGCCCATCTGACGTCAAAACAGATGATAGAGGAAGCCGATGCGGTGATCGAGCACCTCCGCCGACGTAGAATAATCGACGACGGGAAATTGATACAAAACCTGGTCGAGCGCAACGCCGGAAAGCGAGCGGTCGGGAAAGAAAAATTGCGCGCTGAGTTATTAAGGCGAGGCGCACCGGAAGTGGAAGTCGATATGGCGCTCGCCGAAACAAGCGAGCCGGAGGAAACGTTGGACCGACTGCTGACCGAAAAGCTGCGGCCGGGGGATAGCCGGGCGAAAGCCGGGCGCTTCCTCGTCTCGCGCGGCTTTGAGGAAGAGCAGATCGAGTCCGCGCTCGACCGACACTTCGGGACCGACTGATCCGGCGAGAAAACTTATGCTCGCAATTCTGATGCCCCTCTTGCTGGGCCTCGGGACCGCCGCCGTGGCCATGCTAACGCTCTACGCGCTCTGGCTCCGGCCCGCCGTCCTCAAGGCCGAACGCAAAGCCCAGGACGCTGATCTCCTTCAGCGGCGACTCGAATCGGAAGCCAAGCTGCGCCTAGATGCGGCGCTGGTGGTAGCCAAGGAGGAGGCGTTCCGCGTCCGTGAAAAGTTGGAGGACGAGCTTCGCCAACGAATGGTGGGCCTCGAGCGGCAGGAAGAGAAGCTGGAGACGGAATATCGCAAACGCCTAGCCGCCCTGGTCCGCCAAGAGGAGAAGCTGTCAGTCCGCGATGACGCGCTGGAGGGCCGCCGACAGAATCTTGAAGAGCGCGAAAAGGCGATCATGGAGGAGCATCGAGGGCTCGGCGAGCGGGGGGACGCTCTCGCCCGTCGCGAAGGCTCTATCGAAGCAGAGCTGCAACGGGTTTCGCGGCTCACCAAAGATGAAGCCCGCGATCAGCTTCTGCACCGTCTCGAAGACGAATTTAGGGGCATCGCAGAACGGCGGGCCAAAGAGATCGAAGCCCAGACCATCGGCGAGGTCGAGAACCGAGTGCGACGCGTGCTTATCGACGCAATGCAGCGCTCCGTCGTCGACTACGTGACGGCGGCCACTTTGGCGGTCGTCGAGCTGCCGAGCGAAGACATGAAGGGCCGGATTATTGGGCGCGAGGGACGCAACATCCGGGCCTTCGAGCAGGTCACCGGGGTCGATCTGATCGTCGACGAGACGCCCGAGGCGGTCGTCATCTCCTGCTTCGACCCGGTCCGCCGCGAGACCGCAAGGCTGGCCCTGATGAACCTCATGCTCGACGGGCGCATCCACCCCGGACGTATCGAAGAGCTCTACGAGAAGGCACAGGAAGAGGTTGAGCGCCCGATTCGCGACGCCGGCGAGCGAGCCGCCGAGCGAGCCAACGTTCATGGATTGCCGCACAAAATTATCGATATGATGGGCCGCCTTCGGTTCCGGACGAGCTACGCGCAAAACGTCCTCGACCACTCGGTCGAGGTTTCGCGTCTTTGCGCTTCGCTTGCTGCGGAACTTGGGCTGAACGTCGAGGTCGCTAAGCGAGCCGGGTTGCTTCACGACATCGGCAAGGCCCTCGGGCCCGAATGGGAGGGCCCGCACGCGCTCACCGGAATGGAATATTTGCGCAGCCTCGGAGAGAAGGAGGCGGTACTTCACGCAGTCGGCGCTCACCACCACGAGATCGAACCCCAAAGCGGCGAGGCGATGATGGTGATCATCGCCGATACGATCTCGGCATCCCGCCCCGGTGCCCGACGCGAGAGTTTGGAGAATTACATCAAACGCCTCACCGCGCTCGAAGCGGTGGCCAATGAGTTCCCCGGAGTCGACCGCTCCTACGCCGTCCAAGCCGGTCGCGAAATCCGCCTCATTGTCAAGCCCACCGAAGTCGACGACCTCGGCGCCGCGCGTCTGGCGGAAGCGGTGGCCCGAAAAATCGAAAACGAGCTGGAGTATCCGGGCCAGATCAAAGTGACGGTTATCCGCGAAACCCGCGCCAGCGATGTGGCCAAATAGGCGGGGTCTGTTGCCCGTAGTTTCACCGCTCTCAAGGTGCAAAGCGGGCGCGCCGTCCTCTTGCCCGTAATCAAAAATCGTAGATTGCTCCGGCGAAAATCGGTGGCTTGGGATTCCTTGCGCGCGTAAGAATAAGTCGTGCCCCCGAAAACCCTGACCGAAGACGAAATGTACGCCGCCATCACAGCGAGCGACGCGTCGTACAACGGCAGGTTTGTTACAGGCGTGCTGACCACCGGCATTTTCTGCTTGCCGAGTTGCCACGCGCGGAAACCTAAGCGGGAGAACGTTCGGTTCTTTTCGAGCTTCGAGGACGCCAGGGGAGCGGGCCTGCGAGCTTGCATGAAGTGCAAGCCCGAGGAATTTGAAAGGGGTGAGGACCGCGAACTGGAGCTGCTCGAAGCTGCGATCAGCGCCTTGCGGGCAGGACCGGCGAAATTCGCGGGCGTGTCGGCATTGGCCGAAAGGTGCGGCTGGGGGACGACGAAGCTGCAGGAAGGAGTGCGGCGACATTGGCAAACGACGCCCGCCGAATTGATCGCCGATGCGCGTGTCGCGGATTCAAAGAACCGCCTCTGCGGCACCGACGAGCCTGTCACGGCAATTGCTTTCGATGTCGGATACGAGTCACTGTCTGGATTCAACACCGCGTTCCGCGAGCGCACCGGGATGACGCCGACCTCCTACCGCGCCCTCAAAGGGTCGCCTTGTTTTCGATTACAGCTTCCGGACGGAATGAATTTGGAACC
>JBBSFL010000004.1:0-26998 GCA_038238735.1 Fimbriimonadales bacterium
ACCGGTGGGTCTATCAACGCACCTTCGCCGCCAAAAAGGGGAGCGGCCGAACGCTTCTCCACTTCGGCGCGGTCGACTGGGAATGCGAGGTGCGCGTCAATGGCCACAAAGTCGGGGAACACCGCGGCGGCTACGATCCGTTTACGATCGACCTGACAGACTCCCTGGACGCGTCGGGCACTAACGATCTCCAGGTCGCGATCCTCGATCCATCGGATACGGGAGGCCAGCCAAGGGGGAAGCAAGTTCTCAACCCAGGGAGCATTTTCTACACTCCAACTTCAGGTATCTGGCAAACGGTCTGGCTCGAGAACCAAGTGCCAGAAACCAGCATCGACAGCCTTCACACGGAAGCTTTCGTCGATGGAAGGGTAACCATCCGGGTCGACCTTAGGGGCGAAGCAGCGGGAGTGACGCAGGAACTGGAAGTGAGTCGCGCGGGCAGCCGCGTGGCCCGATCCTCCGGCGAAGCAGGGCAGCCACTGGCAGCGCAGATCGCGGCCCCCATTCTGTGGTCGCCTGGCCATCCCGCCCTCTACGACCTGAGAATACGGTTGCTCAAAGACGGAAAAGTGGTCGACTCCGTCAAGAGCTACTGCGCTTTCCGGTCTGTCGAAGTGAAGAAGGATGCCCACGGCGTCAACCGCTTCTTCCTGAACGGCCATCCCCAGTTCGTAATCGGCCCACTCGATCAAGGCTTCTGGCCGGACGGCATCTACACCGCGCCAACCGACGCGGCGATGCGTTACGACCTCGAAGTCACCAAGCGTCTCGGCTTCAATATGATCCGCAAGCACGTCAAGGTCGAGCCGGAGACGTGGTATGCGGCCTGCGACAAGCTGGGCCTCATGGTCTTCCAAGATATGCCGAGTGGCGACAACAAGACCGATGCGGACAAGGAGAATTTCAAGCGGGAGTTGCAGGCTATGATCGACGCTCGCCGCAACCACCCATGCATCGTCTCCTGGGTTCTCTTTAACGAGGGTTGGGGCCAGCATGACACGGAGGCGCTCACCAAATGGCTGGTCGCCTATGAGCCTCACCGGATTATCGACAGCGTCACCGGCTGGACTGATAAGGGCGTTGGGGCCTTCAGCGACATCCACGCCTATCCCGGTCCCGCGATGCCGAAGGTCGAGCCAAACCGCGCCTCGTTTCTGGGCGAATTCGGCGGCTTGGGCCTACCGGTGCCGGGCCACATGTGGCTAGAGAAAGGCTGGGGGTACCAGAGCTTCAAAACGGGCAAGGAACTGACCGACAAATTCGTCGAGCTCTTCGAGAACCTTCGCTTCCTCCAAGGTCAGGGCCTCGCCGGCGCGGTCTACACACAGACGACCGACGTCGAGACCGAGCTGAACGGGCTCATGACATACGACCGGGCCATGCTGAAGATGGACGAGGCGCGAGTTCGGAGGGCCGTCGAGGCGCTGTACCTTCCGCAGCCCACCGTGGAAGACGTCGTGCCCACGTCCGAGAGGGAGCCGCAGGCTTGGCACTACAACACGTCGAGCGACACGCCCTCCACCCAGTGGGTGGACCCCGCGTTCGACGATTCAGCTTGGCGGCGCGGCCCTGGCGGATTCGGAACACCGGAGACCCCCGGCGCGATCGTCCGGACCCGATGGGACACGAAGGACATCTATCTGCGCCGAAAATTCACGCTCGACCGCGATCGCAAGCTGGGAGACCTGATGCTCCGCATCAGCCATGACGACGATGTGGACGTCTACCTCGACGGCAAGCTGCTGTGGAAGGCTTCGGCATGGACGACGAGCTATCTGATGATCCCCATGCCCACGGCCCTCAGCCGCGGCGAGCACACCCTCGCGATCCGTTGCCACCAGAACGAGGGCGGGCAATACATCGACGCCGGGATCGTGAGGATCGTCGAGAAGGGAAGCCGTTAGCGAGGGTTAGGGGGATCCGACCGGAATCGACTCGATCGTAAAGGTTCCCCTACGCCAATTTTCAGCGAGATATCGGCCAACTCTAGAACATCGGACGATGACCGGAATGACTGATAAACCCATCGCCCTTCCGCGGCTCGCCTGTAGTGCTCGACGAACAACTTGTCCTGTGAAATGAACACGATGTCGACGATCGACTCATGCTCCTGATAAAGCTTGAACTTGGCCCCCCGATCGTAGCGTTCCGTCGAAGCTGATAGGATTTCGAACACGACTTTTGGGTTTAGAAGGGTGGCCACATACGAATCGGCGAACTTGGCCTCCCCACAAGAGATGGATGCGTCGGGATAAGTATAAAGGCCGCTCGAAGATACACGGACCCGCATATCGGACGTGTAACCCTCGCAACCCCCTCCCTTCAGCGATGCCCCCAGACTTGCCGTTAAATTAAAGCCACGCGGTCATGAGCTCGGCTTGCTCCCGACATTGCAAAGATTCGCCCTTCAAGGAACTCGTGCTTTGTCTCGCTCGCCCGTTCGGACGCGAGATACGAGTCGGAGGTTATGCGCTGTGCGGCGCCTCGGCCATGCCTAATTGTACGCGCAGCTATGAGCGGTAATACTCGGCGATTCGCGACAGGCTCTCTTGCGAATACAGCTCTTTCGCGGCCGCTTGCCCCTGTGATCCGACGAATTCCCTCAGCCTGGAATCGTTCCGCAGACGGAGAATCACTTCCTGTGCCTGCTCTGCGCTGTCGATGATAAAGCCCGTCTCTTCCTGGACGATCGCATCGGCGTAGCCGCCGTGAGGGCCGGCGACGATCGGCAGTCCGCTTGCCATCGCTTCGAGCACCACGCGCCCCCAAGCCTCCTTGTAGCCTGGATCGGTTCGGTAATAGAACACGTCGAGAGACTGAAGGAAGACTTCGACGGCCTCCGCTCCCGTCGGCAACAGCTCAATGCCCTGCTCCGAGAGTTCGCCCCGGCTGCGCTCGTCCGCAAGGCAGGTGCCGCCGAGAATCCGGACCCGACACTCTTGCGCGGCTAGCCGACGGTACAGGGCCAAATCGTCCGGGTGATGCTTCTCAGGTTCGTCCCGGCTAACCCGTCCGATCGTGAAACTCTGACCGGACCTGGCCAGGTTAGAGAAACGGTCGAGATCGAGCGGCGAATTGTTAACCGGCCCCTCGAAACCAGGCGTCATCCGGCGGAGATAGTCGGAGACGAAGGAGATCTCGACGGGCGGCAAACCCTGTACCGAGGCCAGACTCTTGACGGCGAGTTCGAGCCTTTCTGGCTGCACAAAATTGTAGATTAGAATGATTCGCCTCGGATTCGAGGCATGAATCCAAGACCCGATCCCCTGATATACACCGACGAAGACAAGATTCCCGCCTTTGGGAAAGTCCCCACTTTGAATTCGCCGCACCGGATAACGCCCAATGAAGTCGCGGTCGAAGTTGCCGTTGGCCCAGAGGCACACATCTGCGACCGGCGCGAGCAGATCGAAGAGGGAAGTGGCGTGCCACTCGCTTCCGCCGTTCGCGTTCTCCAGCGGGTTGATGATGTGAACGAGGGGCATCAGTCGCCGCTGCGCGATCCTGCGCCGCTCAAGCCGATCATCATCCAAAACGCGCGATGCGCCTCCGCGTAGGTCGCCGCAGAACCCTCACAGGTGTAGCCATCCAGCCGGTCCACGCCGGGGGCACGCCCGACCCAATCCGCCTCTTCGGCTCGATTGAATTCGACTCGTATGGTTGCGGGCCCGCTAACCGTCCAAAGCTTCATCGCACTCAAGCCGCCAAGCGCATCTTCGACCCCGCGCCAGATCATCGCCCCCGTTTCCTCCGGATGCAAGGTTTTGCCCATGTATCGGCCCGATCCTTCCTTCACCGCAACCGTTCCGCACCAAGGCAGAAGTCCAGAAGCCTCGCGAGTCCCCGCGAGGTCGCTCGACACGAAGGCGATCGGCACGCCGTATCGCCCGGCGACTGCCGCGCTCAAGGCGATCTCGCCGCTCTCGACCCCGTTGATCCACATCCGATGAATCCCGCCCGTGATCGTGTGCTCCATGATCCCGCCGAGTGTTCCCGCCATGGCGTGATAGCCGATGAGCAGTGCCGCGTCGAAACTCTCGTCCAGCCCCTCCATCATCCCGTCGAATCCGCTTCCGTGGCCGGTGACGAGCTCGATGCCGGACTCCAACTCGTCCACCAGAAGGTTCTTCGAGTTGCCGTGGGAGTCCTTCACACAGATGTGGGTAGCCCCCGCCGCCTTCGCCCCGCGAATCGCCGCGTTCACGTCGTGCGTCATCATCCGCCGTGCGAACGGAAAGTCGTAGTGTTGGCTATTCGGCCGTCCGCACTGCGCCCAAGAAACAAGCCCCGTCGTGCCTTCGATGTCGGCGGAAATGTAAACCCGCATGGCTCGATTATGATGCTGTGAACGGAGCATCTCGCCGAAACGCAAATCCGATGGAGCGCGAAGGTTCCGTCCGGCCCAATCCCGGAATCACAGCAAAGAGGTCGGTTACCGCAGCCAGCCCCGGGGGACCTCATTCCCAGCCAGTAAACTCCACCGAGTAAATGACCATCGACGAGCAAATCGCCATTCTGAAAAGAGGGACGACCGAAATCATCAGCGAGGCCGACCTTCGCGAAAAGTTGAAGCTCGGCCGACCCCTGCGCGTCAAGCTCGGCGTCGACCCAACCGCCCGCGACGTCACCCTCGGGTGGGCCGTCGTCCTGCGCAAACTGCGCGATTTCCAGCGTCTCGGCCACCAGGCCGTGCTCGTGATCGGCGACTTTACGGCGATGATCGGCGACCCCAGCGGTAAGAGCAAGACCCGAAAACAGCTCACTGCCGACGAGGTTGCGCTCAACGTCGAAGCCGTCAAGAAACAGTTTGGCAAGATTCTCGACATCGACAAAACCGAAATCCGACCAAACAGCGAGTGGCTCTCCCCCATGCGATTCGAGGACGTCCTACGCCTGTGCGCCAAGACCACAGTCGCCCGAATCATGGAGCGCGACGACTTCAGCAAGCGCTGGGAAGCCCATCAGCCGATTGGCATGCACGAGCTGATGTACCCGCTCCTCCAAGGCACCGACTCGGTGGCCCTAAACGCCGACATCGAGCTTGGCGGAAACGACCAGAAATTCAACAACCTGATGGGCCGCCAACTCCAGGAGGCGAGCGGACAAGCACCGCAAGTCGTCGTCCTGTCCCCTCTGCTCGTCGGCACCGACGGCAAGGAGAAGATGAGCCAGTCACTCGGCAACTACGTCTCCGTCATCGATGGGCCGAACGACATGTTCGGCAAGACCATGTCAATCCCCGACGAGCTCATCTCAAACTGGTTCGAACTTTGCACCGATGTCCCAATGCCCGAGGTTTCCGAGATGCTCGCGTCAGGCAAGAATCCGCGGGACGCCAAAGTCCGCCTCGCCAAGGAGATCGTCGCTCTGTATCACGGCTCGGACGCTGGCGAGGAAGCCGTCCGCTACTTCGTGGAGACCTTCTCGAAGCGGCAGCAACCCGTAGAAGCGCCGGATGCGGAAATCCCTCCCGAAGCTCTCATCGTCGCCTCAGTGCCGGAATCCATGCTCGAAGGCGGCGACCAAGGCGAGATTCTGGAGATGGTCTCCGTGCCCGCCATCATCTTCGGGCTGGGCCTCGCCAAAAGCAACGGCGCGGCTAAGGACCTTATCTCGGCGGGAGCGGTGGCACTCGACGGCGAAAAGGTTGGCGAGCTTCGTCTCCCGATAGACGATGTCCGAGGAAAAACCCTCCGGGTCGGTAAGCATCAATTCCGAAAGCTGAAATAGCCCTTCTCGCCAATTAATGGCTCTCGGCAGCCTCGGCAGCCTCGTAGTCGTCCTTGACCCGCTTCGGAATCATCAACATCCCGAGCGCGATGAGACCGGGTGCGATCGCGGCGTCGTCCATCAATCCCTGATCCTTCATCCATCGGGGCCGAAGCGGCTTTGGCCAAGCGGATAACGCCAAGCCCGTATAAACCAGCCCCTTCACGGCAGGTGGAGTGCGAGGGTCATGAGCCATCCGCCAGTAGCGCGAGACATTCTTACCGATCATCAACAGCTTGAGCATTCCGGGAGTTGGACGGCGATTCTCAACTTCCTGATCCGCACAATCGCAATGCCCTATACTTGCGTTCGATGATCTTCCGGGTCGGCCATAACCGCGGATTTCTCGCTCGCTACCAGCGGGGACCCTTCGCGACAACCGCCATCCATTCCACGGAGCGGTTGGAGTGCTCTCCCCGGGAGCCCTGGGGATCCTAAGCGACTACCCCATCTGGAACTCGGCCTTCGACGCTTATCTTCGGGAGACTTGAAGCAAGCCAGGCGATCGCCGAGAGCTGCGGCGTGGGGCCCATGGGGGAGTACACGCCCTTCCTGACCATCCTGGATGCCGAGTGCGAAGTCGCCTCCGAGAGCCACATCTATCCAATCGGACCTAGCCTAGAATTGGAGTCCGTGGATACGCCATCCGAGGGTCTGAAGTTGGTCCTCGCTCAAGAGAAGAAGGTGCGCGAAAGACGCTGCCTCAGACCGATAGACCCCTACTGGTTGTGGTCCTAAGAACCGAGCGTATTGCTTCCCTCGGTCGCTTTCTCCGAGGGCTATTACGTGGTCAAACAAGATGTCGGCAAACTTTGCCTACCCTACGAAGTCGTACTGGAAGAGGCCCGACTTCGATGCGCCACCAGACGCGAAATGGCCTACCACGTCGGAGGGAGCCGGACCGACGACAAGGCCGACGCCTGGTTGCTGGAGGCAATGACCCCGCTTGTCGACGCCGACGTGCCGTCGGAGACCGGTTCCGGACTCTTTCTGACGCGGGAGATCGATATGATCCTCGAAGGTGCCTCCAGATGAGTCGGAAACGTGGATGGCCGCGCGCGGCCAAGTTTCCAAGGTTGGCCGTGAAGTGTTTATCCCGAGACGATCGGATCTCGGGCGACTCTTGGACGCGCACACCGCTTCCGCCTGGAAGAGCCTGATCCACCAGTCAAAGGAGTCACCCACGCAGTCCGCGCTGCGTACGTGCTGGAGCTTCGAGTGGCATCCGAAGTCTCAGTAACCGAGCTGCGACATGATGCCGCCCCCGACATCGCCCTTGATTTCGAACCACTTCGGCGTGTTGTACTTCTGGCAGATCGAAGCGACGTCCGAGTCGGTCGCCCGAGCCGGCGCGTCGATCCGGGACTTGCTCGTCCCCTGCATCGCAGTGAGTGCGGAAAGCGCGGCCTGAGGGTTCTGCGCAGCAGTACGCACCGCAGAGATCAACTCCTGCATCATCGCGCCCGTTTCCGACAGAGTCTTCCGATACTGGCCCTGCGCGTCGAGGCAGATCGTTGGCGCGGAGATCGCCGTAAAACGGCGACCTAGATCTTCCCAGGAGCGGCGCAGGGTATTCGCGGTGTCCGCATAGCGGTTCTGACGCTGGCGCACCCGTCGATCCGCCTCGGCCTGGGAATCGTCCGCATTCGGATCCAGACCTTGGGTTACGTCTTCCGCTTTCAGAGTCGTAAGCATCGTCACCGCCGAAGAAAGCTCCGACGCTGCCAAACTCTGGCGCTCGCGCTCAATCCGCTCGAGGTGCTCCAGCCACTTACGGACGTCATCCGGCATCGCGGTCGATGGCGCGGCATTCAGAAGCGGGACTTCCGAGGGGGCTGGCGCGGCCTGGGACATGATCGGCGCCGTGGCGGGCGGTGTCTCGGTCTGGGACATCGTCGCGGGCATGGGCGTACCCTCTTCGTTTAAAATCGGAGCGGTCGTCGAAGTGCCTGCGACCGACAAAGTCGGCGCCGTGGCGACGCCTCTGGAGTCGAATACCGACGGAGTTCCTCGTCCGGTCTCGGCGAGCATCGGGGACGTGCGCGGCGCTTTGGCCTCCCGCTGCAGACTGCCGCTAAAATGCAGTCCCGCAGCCGCGGCGGCAAGAATTGCAACGGCACAAACCGCGATGACCATCAACCGGCGATTGTTGCCTGTCGGCGCTAGGGGAGCGGCTCCCGATTGAAGAAAGACCCCGCACCGGGGGCACAAGGTCCATCCGCTTCGAGTCGAAGTACCACACCTTGGACAATTTTTCATGTTCTTGCTCCTTCTGTTTATCGGCAGAAAGACAGACCTGGTATAGAGACAGTCTGCCAGATATAGGTGGTTCAGCAATCCCCGAAGGCTGTACTAGGCGGCAACGATTCGGACGCACCCTCGACTTCGTGAGAACGCGCCAAAAGCTTCTGAGCAGCTTCCCAAGCCCGAGCGATGTCGCCAACCAGCAGCGAATACCCTCCGTCCCCCGAGATGTTCATCTGCCGAAGAATGTATGCCGGATGCAGGGTCGCGATCGCCGTCTTCGCGAACTCGCAGGGGAAGTACAGCCCGCGCTCCTTCGTGATCTGGAAATTCTTCTTGATCAAATTTTTCGCGCTCGGCGCGCCAATGCAAAGGATCACTTTCGGCTTCAGGAAGGCGAGCTGCGGAACGAGCCATTGGCGACACGCGGCCACTTCGATCTCCAAAGGCGCCCGGTTCACTGGCTTGCCCGTGGACCAGTCGGCCGCCCGGCACTTCAGCGTGTTGGTGATATAAACCCGCGACCGCCCCACGCCGGCATCCTCCAAGGCTTTATCCAAAAGCTGCCCCGCACGCCCGACGAATGGACGCCCGGTCCGATCCTCGTTGTCGCCCGGCCCTTCGCCAATCAACACAAGGGGCGACGAGCGGTCGCCCTCGCCGAAAACAACGTTCGTCCGTCGCTGAGCCAAAGGGCAGGCCACGCAGCCCTGGGTCGCTGCCTGAAGCTCCTCAAAGGTCACGGTCGGCAGCCTCTTTGATGCGATCGTAGGCATCCTGCAGGCTCTGGGGCATCACGCGCACGGCGCCTACCGCGCCCATGAAATTCGTATCGCCTTCCCACCTCGGCACGATGTGCCAGTGCACGTGATTGGGAATCCCCGCGCCGGCCGCCCGGCCCACGTTGACCCCGATATTGAACCCATGAGGTCGATGGGATTCCTTCAGCCAGCGAATCCCTGCGACGCACAGCTTCTGGATCTCGAGCAGCTCCTCATCCGACAAGTCGCCCGGCTCTGCTACCGCCCGATAGGGCGCGATAAGCATGTGGCCCGATGAATACGGAAAGGCGTTTAACATCACAAACGCCGTCTTCCCGCGCCGCACGATCAGGTTCGTTCGATCGTCGTTCTGGGCGGGCATCTCCACGAAGATGTCGCCTTCGCCCGAACCGGTCGACGGCTTGCCGACATAAACCATCCGCCACGGCGCCCAAAGAATTTCTGACACGATTTTTTGCCTTGGCAGATTATGAGCCTGGTGCTTCGTCGGAATATACGGGCCGGGCTAAACGAGGCGCAACCCACTAGAAGGGTAGACGAATGGTAACATCTTCGCCATGATTGGGCGGCTACGGGGCGAATTGCTTTCGATCGAAGGCGGGCTCGCGACCGTGGACTGCGCCGGCGTCGGCTACGAGGTCTCGCTGCCCGACCTCGCGGTTCTCCAACTTCCCGCGGTCGGCGAATCGGTCGACCTGCTCACGCGCCAGATTTTTCGGGAGGATGGCGTTACGCTTTACGGCTTTACCGCTCCATTCCAACGCCGGCTCTTCGATCTCTTGCTGAGCGTGAAGGGTTGCGGGCCGCGCATCGCTCTCGCCCTCATCGGGCAGGTCGGCGAAGATGCGGTAGCAACTGCGATCGTCGCGCAGGATGCGCGGGTACTGGCCCGCGCCACTGGCGTCGGGGCCCGTCTTGCCGAGCGCATTAACCTGGAGCTCAAGGACAAGATGGCCGAGGAGCGGTTCCAGCAACGCGTCGTCGCGAGCTCGGCCAGGCCCGCTCGGCCCGAGAAGGCAGATGAGCTGGTCGACGCCCTCGTCGCCCTCGGTTATCGGCGGAACGAGGCGGAGACCGCCGCGGAAACCGCTCGCGAGGGCGCGACAACTGTCGAAGACCAGCTCAAACTCGCCCTTAGGAGTCTGCAAAGGTGACGCGAGACAACGAGGTCGATCCCCGCATGCTGCCGGATGACGAGCCGGATTACTCCCTTCGGCCCCGTCGCCTGGCCGAGTTCATCGGGCAAGACAAGCTGAAGGGCAACCTCAAGGTCTTCCTCACGGCGGCGCTTCAGCGGGAGGAGCCGCTCGACCACGTTCTCCTTTATGGCCCTCCTGGCCTCGGGAAGACCACCCTCGCCCATATCATCGCCAACGAGATGGGCACGAACATCCACATCACCTCGGGCCCCGCGATCGAGCGGCCGGGTGACTTGGTTGGCGTGCTTACTAACCTTGAGCCGGGCGCGGTGCTGTTCGTCGACGAAATACACCGCCTCAGCCGTCCCGTCGAGGAGATCCTCTATCCGGCGATGGAGGACTGCAAGGTCGACATCATGATCGGCAAGGGCCCGGCGGCGCGGTCGATCCGGCTGGATCTGCCTCGCTTCACGGTGGTCGGGGCGACCACTCGGCAGGGCCTGCTTACGGGACCGCTGCGGGATCGGTTCGGCATCATCTCTCACTTTCAGTTCTACACCGCGGAGGCGCTCTGCCAAATCGTGCGGCGTTCGTCGGCGATCCTCGGCTACGACATCTCTCCCGATGGGGTCGAGGAGCTGGCCAAGCGGGCACGCGGCACGCCCCGTATCGCGAACCGGCTTCTGCGTCGGGTGCGCGACTTCGCGCAGGTCGAAGACCTGCCGGAGATTTCGAGTGCGATCGTGACGAAGGCCTGCCAGGCGCTTGAGATCGACGAGATCGGGCTCGACATGATCGACCGGCGGATTTTGCGAACGATGATCGAAAAGTACCGGGGCGGCCCGGTTGGGTTGGACACCCTCGCTGCCACTACGGGTGAAGACCCGACGACGATCGAGGACGTTTACGAGCCCTATCTCCTGCAGCAGGGCCTTCTCCAGAGGTCGCCGCGCGGTCGGAGCGTCACCGACGCGGCCTACCACCACCTCGGCCTCACCCCGCCGCGTCGGTTAGAGGAGCCGCCGGCCCTGTTCGATTCTTAGTTTCCTGCCTTGTTTCTGAGTTTCTGGCGTTGGCGGATTCGCTCGGGGACGGGAGGCTGGTCGATTTTGAACCTGACGAGCGCCTTTCGGCCGCTCGTTTCTGACTTTCTGAGTTTCTGGCCACTTTTGCGCCTTCATCTTTTCCGCTTTTCTCGTTTGCTTTCGCAACATGTCCTAAATGTAGTCAGGAAAGGGGTTTGTCAACGTACCTCTCGAAAGAATCCCATGAGAATGGCTGTAGCAGGAGGTAACAACCGAGCATTGGGCAAACATCTGGAGCGGCGGCAGAAGTTCACCCCCCAACCCCCCTCAAGGGGGGCTTTCAGCATGTAGCGAAAACTTGTAAGATGGCGGAGAGATGGAATCAAACCCCAAGGCAACGGTCACGACTCCCGTCGAAGACGGTATCTCCGCGAACAGCAAGGTCAAGCGGCCCGGGCTTAAGAAGACGGTGTCCGTCCCGGTCGAAGACGGGATCTCGGCGAACAGCAAGATCGAAATCAGTACTCCCAGGTCCTACAAAGAAAAGCGATAGCAGTTCTCGTCAAGCCAGGGCCCGGTAAACGCAAATGAGCTCAATGGCCATCCGTCGCGCATTCAACTAAAGGCGCACCTGCGGCGAAGGACCCAATGCTTGACTGGAGGAGCCGCAGAGGACATGGTGAGCGCGCCATTTTCCGTTCCATGCCCTACAAAATCGCAACTTCTAGGAAAAGAATTATTCTTCTTTTTGTTGTGATACTATCAAAGGACTTGCTAAAAATCCTAACTGTTGGAATTGGAGCCTGCATGCTCTCGGTGATTCTTTACGGGCTAACGGACCCCGAGGTTTCTCCTTGGTCCCAATATCGCCGCCACCCTCTCGGAGCGAAGGACCAAGCGCCATCCTACTCCTTCGCTGCCAACCCGTCTGGAAGGGGGTTAACAATTCTTTTCCCGCTGTGCAGCGGCTGCTCAACGGTCCCCGGAAAGATTCGATCCTTTCTGAGGGCTCATCGGTTCGGCACGGGCACGATCTTTTGTGAGAATCCTTCGCAGGCAAGGAGTTTTTTGCAAATGAAAGGCAGCGCCTAGCAGCTGCGATCCTACTACGAAAGGGGCGTCCCACTCCAGCTCCGGGAATTGGACGCCGGACTCTAGGTTGGAGCGTAGGAAGTCATATGCTGGTCAAGGAACCCCTGAAATGAGAAGACTAGCTGGAATTACGCTGATTGAGGTTATGGCTGTAACGGCGATCGTTGCCGTGTTGCTTGCACTTCTTCTGCCTGCATTGGCTTCCTCAAAGATGGCCGCTAAGCAGACGGCATCGTCCGAGAATCTCCGAAATTTGTATGTCGCCACGTCTCTCTATAGAGAAGACTCAAGTTATACAGTTGAGTATGGAGCACCATCGGATATGGGCTTGCCGTTGCTTGAGTCTGCCGACGTGATCCTCCAAAAGATAGCCGGCACAAGCCCGTTCAGCCAGTCGCCTTGCGGACGCCACCCTGGCTTAGGCCCGGCTGTTTGGCATCCCGAGGTCGGTAAGTGGGCGGTCGATAGGCCAACTATTTATTACGAGCCAGACGCTCCCCCATATTTTGCTGCGGCTGCAAAGAAGTTTGAAGGAAACTGTCCCTTGTGGGTAGACCCGAATTGCAGTCCTGCTTCGACGCCAATTAAGCTCGCTTTTGGGGATAAAACCATTCTCGGCGTGATGCTTGATGGGCATCTGGTCAAAAGTCATCGAAATGATGCCCCTTTCTGGGATATCAACTATTTCCAAAACAGGTGAGCCCTATGAAAACACTCGCTTGCCTTATACAAGCTGCTGTCGTGGCGCCAAGCTATGGGAGGTTTGTAACGTGCCAGAATTGTACGCAGCAACCTAACGGTTGCCCAACCTTTGAACATGTGAGCTGGACTCATTGTGGAGCGGAAGACTGGACGGGCGTTTGGGTGGGCTGCAAAGAGTTTCAGGAGCGAACTTACCATTGCACTTCTGGAGCTCTCATAAGGGAGACGCAAATCATAGCAGTCGCTTCCGATAGCTGTAACGGAACAATTTGTCACAGTTTTGAGTAGATTCTCGATCGTACGTCTTATTTCGATTCTCGCTAGCGCTGTTATTGTGCTGAGCGGCTATTTCTGGTGGCGCTTGCCGGGTGGTTCTGTAGAGGAATTGGCTTCTTCTTTAAAGGGGCTCTTAGCAGTGGTGATCCCGCTAAGCTTGCCTCCCTCATCAGCAAGCATGAAAGAGAGATGTACGTAGACCCGGTACAGTGGCGGGAAGTCTTTAAACAGATCATATCGCCCGCGCTCGCTGAAAGGTACGATCAGGACCATGTTCTCGTGAAATCCCAAGCCGACTGTGTGCAGGTTTATATCCCGCCTCGGCAAGGTTCCCCGATTGGTTCGGGTATTGCCTTTACTGTTACCACAGGCAGGGACGGCCCAGAAATAATTTCATTTATTCCTACTTGTGTGCGAATTCAAATGGCAACTCACTACGTTCAAGAGGCTGACGAGCGTGCTGCGTATTACCGCGCACTTCTTAAGCTTTGCGAAAATGATGCAATCCGATTCGAGTCCTTGGGTCTGCGAGGTGTTTGGTCTTTCAGCGCGAATCGGTTTGAGCCGTGGGAAATGCAGGCTGATGCGGCGAGACAGGGTCTGGATAAAATCCACTCTAGCCTTCACCATTGAGTGCGTTTGCGGCAGAGGCAGACCTTCTTGGGTCGCTTTACCGCTAAAGGCCCGCAATGTCCCGCGTCGCTCAATCCGGCGTCGACGAAGGCTGTACTCTATCCTAGAATGCTTTTTTCCGGACGGCCGCCTCAATATCCGCACCTGGTCACCTATCTGGACCACCTGCACCGCAACCCGAAGCGGGGCGCGAAGCAGTCGGTGCCCGTGGGGGCGATCGTTACGGGAGTGCTGTTCGCGGCCCTCATCCTTGGGGATCGGCTGCCGATTTTGAAGTGGCTTGCGATGGCTGTGCTGATGGCAATCGCGGGATGGTTCGTTTATCAATACACCCAGGGCACGGGGCAACGGGAAGTCGACCCGGAAAGCCGGCTTCGCCGCGAGGCCCACGAGGCGGGGGAGCTGATGCGGGCGGCCTTGCAGCATCGACGTCTGCACCGCGACCTGGGCGAGCCCTCGCTCATCCTGCTGGATGAGGCGGGGCGGCAGTGGTCCCGGGTTCAGGCGAGCCTGGCCCATCCTTTCTGGGGAAGCTCGGGGTTGCCGGTTCACTACGAGTCGGTGCGGGACCAGTCGGCCCGCGCGGCGGACAGCGCGATGGATGAGATTCTGGGTTTGTTTCGGCCCTTGCTGCCCGACGCCCACATTCGCCGCCCGGTGATGGACTACGTCGGCGAAGCGATCGAGGGGATTACCAAGAAGGGTCCGAGCGACGAAACTCCTTTGCCTCCGGCCTACGGGCTGGCCCGCGACCTTGCCGAGCAGATGCGCACGATGGCTGACGAACTCGAGAGAATCACCGCGTCGGCGGCGCTCGATCCTTCGACGTTCGATCAGAAGGGCGCTCGCCCAGCGTTGGACGGGGCGATTCACGATCTGCAGAGTCTGCGGCAGGCCGAAGACGAGCTTCGGCAGGGTCTGAGTTAGGGCTTCGTGGGTGAGGGGGTAAGGGGGTAAGGACTATGGCGTTGGCTTTTCACCGTCCGACTGAAGTCGGCGTCCCGGCGTTGCTGATTCGACCAGCCGACTTCAAACTCAGCTAAGCGTCCGAAACCATCGAAGTCTAGAGGGGCTCTACAAGTATCTTGCCCTCCCCTGTTTGCGGCTCACAGGCCTCCCGGAGCGGGAGGGGCTTTCTTGTGTGCAGCCTAAACGATGGTGCTTCAAGAGAAAGTTTTGTTCCTTCCGCTGGATGCCGACTGAAGTAGGCGGTCCTAAAGCGGGCTGAAGCCCGCGCTCCCTTGCGCCCTTGGCGCGGGCTAGGCGCGGCTTCGGGGGCCGTCCGCTTCGGCAGGATTTCTGCCAGAGTGCTCGCCCGCTTTCTCCATGAGCCGCGTGAGGGCATTGTCGTCGGGGAAGATCGTTAGGCCCTCCGTGGCGACTTGGCGGACCATCGCGGGTTCGCCCTTATCGCGATAGCAGAGGCAGAGCCATCGGTAGGCGTTCTCGAGCGCGGTGCGGTCCCCTTCGGACAGATTCTGTCGGTGGGAGAAGCCTAGCGCGCGGGATTTTTCAAGCCAAGGGATCGCGGTGGTGTAGTCCTTCTTGCGCGTCAGGTGGATGTACGCCATCTCCGTCATGATGTCGAGGCTCTCCGGATTCTCACCCAGACCTTCGGTCAGGAAAGAGAGCGCCCGCTTCGTGCCTCCGGGCGAGCGATCGCGCGCGAAGACCATCGCGCCCGTCGTCCAGCCCTCGATGAACTGCGGATCGAGCCACGTCATGAGGCGGTAGAGCGGAAGGCACTGCTCGGGATCGTTGTGGTTGTGCCCGTGCATGTCCTTATAGGCCGCGATCTCACGTTCGGCATCGCCGAAGAGCCCGCGAAAGTCGCGATCCTTACTCGGGATCACGGTGACCGAGGCAACCGAATCCAAATTCTCATGACCGTCATTCGCCGGACCCTGGACGGTAACGCCAGATTTAGCTTCCGCCGGGGTAATCGGCCGCAAGCTCACTCCGTTGTGGAGGTAAAGATCGGCGTGAAGCCAGAGCCAAGCCGTCAGGTTGGTTCGAAACTGGCCAAGAAGGGAGCCGGACGCGCTTTCGTCATGGACGTCGAGGCCACTGATTCGCGTCGTCGGGTTCGTGATGGGGGAGATTCGGGAAGTTTGCCAGCCCATAAAGGCAACTAGGACAAACGCTCCGCTGGCAAAGAGCCCCGGCTTCAAAGTGGCTGTCTCCAGAACTTGACCCAGGCAACCCCGAGCATCGCGACGATGTAGAGCAGTCCGTAACCGAACAGGAACAGGACAACCCAGATCGGAACGGGCGCCCAATTGATGTTCGCTGCTCGGCTACCGAGGTCGAAGAGGGAAAGTTGGGGAAGGATCGCATTCAGCGACTTCATCACGACCTGCCCGACCGGCGAAGCACCCGAGTAACCCATGGTCAACGCGTGGACCATCATGCTCGAGCCGAAGGCAAAGATGAATGTGATCGTCGCGGCCGCCGCGGGAGTCATGTATAAGCTAAAAGCCAGCCCAAGACCGCAGACGACGGCGAGCCCGAGCATCTTGCAGACGAGGTACTGCAGCATGATGAGCTCGAAGTGGATGTGGAAACTGAGCAACGCGACGGCGGTGAGGGCCGAGAGCATCAGGAAGGCGATCCACGTCACAAAGATGGCCCCGAGGAGTTTGCCGACGAGCAGATCGAAGCGGGAAATCGGGCGAGAAAGCAGCGGGTAGAGGGTGCGCTGTCGGATCTCGTCGGGCAGCATTCGGCAGGCGGTCAAGACGGCGACGATGGTGCCGAATCCTCCGAGAACGCTTACGGCAAGGTCTTTGATGAAGACCTGGAGACCCTGCATTCCAAAGAACCCAAGGACGCCGGCGGTCATCATGATGAGGAAGCCCAGGATCGCCACGACCCAGAGGTCTTTGCGGCGGATGGATTCGAGAACGACGCCTCGAGCGAGGGCTCGGTATACGCGGAGCTTCACGCGGCCCTCCCGATGCAGTCGATGAAATAGTCTTCCAGGGAGCCTTCCTGCGACACGACGTCCACGATTTGGGCGCCCGATGCTTGAATGCGCTGGATCGCTTGAATTAGGCCGTCCTTGTCGGCGAATCGGGCTTTGCGCACACCCGCATCTTCGCGCCACTGGTCGGTTAGGCCGAGTAGATTCGCGTCTCCCAGATAGGCGACGGTGTAGTTGCGAAGATCTTCCTTAAGGCCCGCCATCTCGCGTTCCTCGATAAGGTGGCCTTTGTCGATGATAAGAATCCGGTCGCAGAGCATGTCGACTTCGGCCAGTTCATGGCTGGAGAAAAAGAGCGTCGCGCCCTCCTTTTGCTTGGTCTTCAGAATTTCGCGCAGCTCCTTGCGACCGACGGGGTCTAGTCCGCTCGTGACCTCGTCGAGGATAAGCAGCTCGGGGCTGCCGAGGAGCGACTGGGCGATGCCGACTCGCTGCAGCATGCCTTTGCTTAGCGTTCGGTTCTGCTTCTTCATCGCCTGGTCTAAGCCGACGAGGGCGAGAAGATCTTTGGATTCGTCGATAAGGGCCTTGCCCTTCAAGCCTTGGAGCTCCCCGTAGAGCCGCATGGTTTCGAGCGGGGTGAGGAACGGGTAGTACATCGCGACTTCGGGCAGGTATCCGATGCGGGCTTTCGCAGCGAGCGATCCCGCTTCGAGCCCGAAGATGCGGCAGTCGCCCGCCGTAGGCGTCACAAAACCCATGAGGGCCTTCAGGGTGGAGCTTTTTCCCGCACCGTTGGGACCTAAGAAGCCGACGACTTCGCCGGCGCCGACATCGAAAGACAGTCCTCGGACGGCTTCCACGCGCTTCCCGTTCTTTGCGCGATATCCGACCTCGAGGTCGCGCACCTCGATGGCCTGGCTCAACGCCTCATCTCCCAGCAATTCACACGGTAATTGTTGGCGGGAAAATCTCACGCATTAGGTGAGATATTCGATTGCCCTTTACGGCAGCCAGACCGAATTGGAGGCATCGTAGCCCCAGTCCGCTCCAAGGAAACCCGCTCCGAGGACGCCCTTGGTGCCCTTTTCCAGGACCGCGGGCGACATGAGGACCCAGTCCGGATAGCCGACTCCCGAGACGAAGTAGGGGATCCGATCGAGGATGCGGCAGCCGGCCAGCGTGCTTCCTTCGACAACCCCGATGTGGGTGAAGCGATTGCGGCCGGGGCTGAAGACGAGCATCGCGAGATCGCCGGTGGGCTTGGATGCGGCTTCGGTGCGGGGATCGAAACCGTCGCCCATCACGAGCTCGAGCGCCAAATTCGCCTTGCCGCAAGTGTAAACGACGAGGTTACGGAGCGTGTTCTTGGGTATCTCGGTATCCGCCAGGACGTCGACCGAGCCGTTGCCACGGACCAGAAGCTGTTCGGCGTCGAACCGGGCCTTTGCGAAGCTCCAGGCATTCTCGGCCGGACTGCCGTGGGTGGAGTAGACGAAGGCAACGTCGTTGTCGAAGACCTGGTTGAACGGGCCGGTGCGGTAGCTCTCGCGTGGCATCACCCTTGTGGTGTGGTCTCGGACGACGGTCCAGCGACTCTCCGCCTTTTGGAAAGAGCTGTCCGATTTTTGCTTGAGCAAAATGTCGTCCACCTTCACTGCCCAGTTTGCGAGTAACTCAGGATTCAGATGAAACTTCGCGACATTTGTGGTTTTGACCGTGATCGCTTGCTTGCCCAAATCGGCGTTGGCTTGAATTCGGCTCGCCTGGCCGGGCTTTACCTGTTGAAGGACCGTGATCCACTCGCACGTGTCCGACGAGGCCGGATTCACGGTCGTGAAATCGATCGGCTTTAGGTCGTCGGCGAGAGTTCGCCGCGAGGCCTTCATTAGGTCGAAGGCGGGCTTCCAGTCGACGCAGTCCGCGCCGGGCGCGGGATCGACGTCCCACCAGTGCCCCGCTCCCGGCTGCTCGTGATAACCCGCAAACTCAATGCCGTTGGCGGCGAGAAGAATCTTCATGTCGCGCAGCTCTGAGATTGGGACGTTGTCGTCGGCGATGCCGTGCAGACCGTAAAGAGCCGGAAGCTTGAGATTGGCCACGAGCAATGCGGTATCGCTATCCGCGGCGGATCGCTCGAAAATCTGCCCCATCGGATCGTCCGCCGTGGGACGGCGACGTTGACCCGCGTAGGTGTAAAAGCTCTGCCAACCGGCGCTGGGGAATACAACCGCGAAGCGATCGGGGTAGTGGGCGCCGACTGTCCAGGCCCCATGTCCTCCCATCGAGTGGCCGCAGAGATAGATCTGCCGAGGGTCCGGACTGAGATCCTTGGACGCTTGGGCCAAGACCTCCATCGCGTCCTCGCGACCGATGCCCTCCCAGTCGAAGCCGTAGGGACGCCGGTTGGTGGGGCAGACGATGTTGCACCAATTCTTCGCCGAATAGGCGTCAGCCTGGCCTATCGCCTCGACGCTCGCGCCGTGCAGAGAAAGCACCAGGCCTTGGCCCGGCTTCTGGATCGGTGCAGGGTTGACGGCGTAATATTGAACGCTTCCATCGATGTGGCTGACGAAGGTGCGCTTGTAGGTTTGCTCTCGCTTGCGAATTCGGAGTTTCAGGGTGCCGGCGTCCTCGTTGACGAGAGTTAGTTTCAAGGGAAGTTCGCCGGGCTTCTCATCGCCCTTCACTTCGAAGTCGACCTTCACTTTGCGGACGGAAAGGGGCGGGATGTCTGCGATTCGCGTCGTCAGCTTTGGACCGTCTCCAAGCTGTGAGCCGAGCATTAGACCCTTCGCAGGGAGGTCGGAAGCATTGATTACGATGACGGCGCCGAACATCTTGCCCTTCTCGCCCTCGCGAATATCCGGCATCGTGGGGTCGCTGAGGTTGAGCGAGTGGGCGAATTTCGGGGTTTCAAAGCTCGCTCGGAAGCCACCTCGGCTGAGGGCGAAGAGGAGTTCGTTCTTGCCCGTGTGGAAGTGGACCGGCAAGGTTACGTATCCGTAACCGTAGGGGTCGCCCATTCTGGGCTCACCGTTTACATAGACCATCGAGTGGCCCGCCGCCTTCATCAGCAGGATGCAGTCGCCAGGATCGACGGTTGCGAAAGCGTAAGCGCCTCCGGCGTTGGCGGGCTGGATCATGCCCTCCTTGTCGGCGTCGCGCTTTGCCCATTCGTGAGTACCGATCTTGTCGCCCGCCGATGGCGCTTTCCAAGTGCCCTCGACGATCATCTTTTGAATCGGGTCGGCCGGGAAGGGCACTCGGCCGCCCCGCGCTACACCCTCGATCACCAGAGCCTCGCGAATTTCGATCGACCCCAGTTGACGGAGGAGGTTAGCGGCGAGCAGAGCGAGCATCGCTCAGTTTAGCCTCTGTGGGAGGTGACCGAGCACGGCTTGCAAAGCCGCGAAACCAAGGGTTTCAGACCCGTGCCACTTTTGGAAGTCTCCGGCTGTTTTGCTTTTTCCGGAGCACGGCTTGCAAAGCCGTGCCACGGTTGGGTTACTCGTCTCCGCCGCCCGCCTGCTTCATCGCTTTCCCGGTGCTGTCCCGATTTGGATTGGCCAGATCCTTGTTTTCCATGGGATGGCTGCAGCCAGCAAGGAATGATGCGACGAAGAGAGCGAGGAGGAGTAAGCGCAATCTCATGACTGTATAGTCTCGATTCAGAGCCGAAAAGGTTCTCTTGAATGTCGCTTAATCAGAAAATCGCCTCGATCTACTTGACACTGCCCAGCATGATGCCTTTGACGAAGAACCGCTGGACGAAGAGGAAGACGACCAGCAAAGGCGTCATCACAATCAGGGCAGCGGTCATTTGGAGGGGCCAGTTGGTGCCGCCGTAGGAGTTCTTGAAGATCGAGAGGCCGACCTCGAGGGTGCGCATTTCGGTGGAGTTGGTGTAGATTAGGGGGCCGAAGAAGTCGGTCCAGACGGCGAAAAATGTGAAGGCGCCCGCGGTGGCGAGCGCGGGTTTGCCGAGGGGCAGGATCACGCGAGCGTAGATCGTCCAGTCGGACGCGCCATCGATCCGGGCGGCTTCGTCGAGCTCGAACGGGATTTGGAGGAAGAACTGCCTCAACAGGAAGACCGAGAAGGCGGAGGAGATGCCGGGGACGATCAGGGCATAGTAGGTGTCGAGCCAACCGAAAGCGCGCAGGATCAGATAGACGGGAATCTGGGTGACCGGGCCGGCGAACATCATCGATCCGAGGAAGAGCCAGAAAACCACCTCGCGACCTTTCCAGCGCAGGCGAGCGAGCCCGTAGCCGGCCATCGACGTGATTAGGAGCTGGAGTATCACCACCGTGACGGTCACGACGGTGGTGTTGAAGAAGAACCGCGAGACCGGCAGGGTGGGACTGAAGAGCACCTGCGTGAGGTTGCCCCAGGCTGGCTTTGGCGGAATGATCTCGGCTAGCGGCGGGATCGGCGTTTTGGGCGGATGGAGGGAAACGAGGATCATCCAGGCAAACGGGGCAAACAGGACCACCGCGAGCGCAGTGAGAAGCCAGTAACTGGATGCCTTCTTTACCGAGCCCGTTCCCGCCAAGAAGAGCCCGGCTAGTCCCGCGGCACCCGCGAGCGTCCGAATCGCGGGGCTTGCTTGGGGCCAGAGAGCCGCGGCGACGATCAGGAGGGCTAAGCCTATCCAGCGGTTCATATTTCACCCTCCTTTAGAGTCCGATGGCATGCCTCCGCTTTTCTGAGCGAGCCTGCGAGCGCCGAACTCCCTGCTTTGGAACGGCGGCATGCCGCCCGGGCGAGAGCGGTGGAATGCCACCGCACCCTAAGTGTCACGCGCCGTACCCCTTAAGCTGGTTCTTCTGGAGTCGGAACTGGAAGGTGGCGATGACGGCGATGACCGCCAGCAGAATGAACGATTGCGCGGCCGAGAGGCCTGTGTTGAATCGGACCCAAGCTTCCTGGTAGATGTGGTAGCCGACCACATCGGTGGAGTCCTCGGGGCCGCCTTTCGTCATGAGATAGACCGGCGTGAAGACCTGCATCGCGGCGATCGTGGAGGTGACCATTACGAAGAACGTCGTTGGCGCAAGCATGGGGAGGGTAATGCGCCAGAATTGGCGAATCTTCGACGCGCCATCCAGTTGGGCCGCCTCATACAGCTCGAGCGGCACATTGAGAAGGCCCGCCAGGAACAGGATCATCTTCGGTCCGACCCCGTTCAGCGCGGCCATGATCACCAGCGCCCACATCGCCCAGTGGATATTGGCGAGGAAGTCGGTGTCGTTGTGGACGCCCACCCATCCGAGAACCGTGTTGATCATCCCCGTCTTGGGGAGGAACACGTAGATCCAAAGCATCGAGAGTGCGATCCCGGAGGCGATCGAGGGGATGTAGTAGAGGGTGCGGAATAGCGTCACGCCGCGAAGTTTCTGGTTCACGAGCAGCGCCACCCCGAGCCCGACCACCATGCCAATTGGGACGCTTAGGAGCGCGTAGCGCGCGGAGTTCCACATGGCGTTCCAAAACGTCGCGTCGCCGAAGGTGTATTGGTAGTTGTGTAGTCCCACAAAGTGCCGCTGATCGCGGATCAGGTGCATCTTGAAGAGGCTGAGATAGCCGGCGTAGCCGATGGGGAGAAGGGCGAAAACGAGGAGGTGAAGGAAGGCGGGCGCGACGAAGGCGGGCCCGACAAGCCGAGATCGCGATCGGGGCTTCTCAATTCCGACTCTGTAGTGGAAGTTCACCCCTCCAACCTCCTCTCAAGGGGAGACTCTGATTGGTCGACTTCTGCAATCAGCCTCATTTGGCAAACTCCCGGTCGATCTGGAGGGCCGATTTGTGGAGCGCTTCGAATGGATCGCGGCCGCTCTGGAGAACCGAGTCCATCGCCTTCGTGATCTGATCCTCCACCACTTCATAGCCCTCGATGCGCGAACCGTAGGGCGGGCGGCAGGATGAGATCAGGGGAAGAAACGATGCCTCCAAGGCCGATGCCTTCGCTCGCTCTTCGGCGACGTCCTTGCGCGCGCAAACAGCGATTCCGCTCATTTGGTACAGGTGCTGCGCATAGTAGCTCGTCATAAACTTGATAAACTTCCAGGCGAGGTCTTTGTGCTTGCACAGAGCCGACATCGCGTAGCCGGATTCGTACATAACGGTCTGCGATTGCGGGATGTCGTGGGGTAGCGGGGCGACTCCGATGTCGTCCCAGGTGATCTTCGGCCTCCCCTGGGCGTCTTTCGGCGCGTGCTTGTAGTCCAGCAGCGACCAATGGCCGCTGGCGACCATCGCGGCTTGGGCGTTGGAGAAAAGGTCGACCCCCGCTGAAGCGGTTTCGCTGATCGATGGGGCGTAGCCGTCGTTCACGAGATCGCGCAGAAAGGTCACCGTCTCGACCGCTTCCTTGCTGTCCAAGTGCCCTGTGGCTTGGATTGGATCCTGGGACAGGTAGTCGCCGCCCTTGTTCCAGATCAGCATCACCCAGCCTGCGGGCCAGTTTTTGAAGGCGTAGCCGTATTGCTTCGGAGCATCCCCTTTGCGGTCTCCCTGAATCGTCAGTTTTTGCGCCGTCTCGCGAAACTGGACGAAGTTCCAGTCGGCCTTCGGGTAAGGCACGTGGGCTTGATCGAACAGGCGCTTGTTGTAGTACATCACGACCGGCGTGAAGTCGTTGGGCAGTGCATAGACAGCTTCGTCGCGTGTCGCCGCGTTGAAGACGTTCGGGAAGTAGTCCCCGCAGTGAAAATCTTTGTCGGCGGCGATGTACGGCCGAAGGTCGGCGACCATCTTGCTGTCGATAAAAAGGGCTGCGCTGGAGAGGTCCAGCATCATCACTTCCGGCTGGGCCTTGGCGATGTAGGCGAGGGACATTTTGGCGACGTAGTCGAGCGGGACGGACTCTTCTTGGATTCGGACGCCGGGGTTCTGACGCTCGAACTCGCGGTAGATCGCTTCGACGCGCTTGTCGTCTTCAGTGCCCTCCTTGGCCCCGCCCCAGTTGGCGACGTGAAGCACGATCGTTCCGGGCGGATAGCCCGGCCCGCAGCCTTGCCCTAGCGCGAGCGTAGCGAGAATCACGGGCAGCAGCTTTCGGGGCAGCATCGTCGGCTATAGGTTACGCCTTTGTTGGTATCGCTACCGCGTGAATGGGCGCTCCGCGGGAGGCAAAGCGCAAGCAAGCTCGCGCAGTCCAACCTGCCAACGCTAAAATGAACTTGATGCCCGATGCTCGCCAGGAATGGCAGGTCTTCTTCGACGCCCACGCTCCGCACTATGACGAGAACGGGTTCACCACGAACACGATCGCCGAGGTCGACTTTCTGCTGGATTTGTTTCAACTCAAGGCGGGGGCTCGCGTTTTGGACGTCGGTTGCGGGACCGGTCGGCACTCGGTGGAGCTCGCTCGGCGCGGTTTTCGCGTCACGGGTGTCGATATCAGCGAGGGGATGCTTGCCGTGGCGAGGAATCGGGCCGCCGCGGACACTTCCGCTGGAGCCTCGGTGGAGTTCATCCATGCCGACGCCACGAACTTCGCTCTCGACAAGACTTTCGACGCGGCAATCTGCTTATGCGAAGGCGGATTTGGACTCATTGGAACTTCGGACGATCCCTACGAGCATGATTCAGGCATCCTGCGAAGCATCGCCGCCCACCTGCCGGCGGGCGCGCCCTTCCTGCTCACCTGCCTAAACGGCTACTCGGTAATCCGGCAGATGAAGGACGAGATGACGGTGGAGGGCAAGTTCGACCCGGCAACGATGGTCTCCGCGTACATCGACGAATGGGATCTGCCGGAAGGCAAGCGCCACATTCAGATTCGGGAGCGTCTGTTCATCGCGCCGGAGATCGTTCGTATGCTATCGGAAAGCGGCTTCCAGTGCGATGCGGTCTATGGCGGAACTGCAGGGCACTGGGCGAAGCGGCCGCTGATGCTCGACGAGATCGAGGCCATGTTTGTTTGCCGGCGCAGCTAATGCGGAAAGACCAAGAATAGAGACGAAAGACTAGAGACTCGCGATGAAAGACCAGAGACTAGAGACTAGGGACTCGCGATGAAAGACCAGGGACGAAAGACCAGGGATGAAAGACGAGAGACTAGAGACTAGAGACTAGAGACTAGAGACTAGAGACTAGAGACTAGAGACGGAGAACATCAAACCCAACCGACAACCGACAACCAACAACCAACAACAACAACCGCCGGCACGTTAGCGAGGCATCGCTTTCGCACTGGTGTCGACGTGGACCACATTGTCCTTCCCCCCATGACGACCTGGCCTCGTGGCGGTATTCGCGACCGCGCTTCGCGACAAGATCGTCGAGTCGAAGGCCAGCGGCGTGTTCCGCACATCCGAGATTTTCACGGCGTTCTTTCCCGCGACCTGCGAGTTGTATTCGTATCCGTATTGTTTCGCCCCGACCGACGGGCAGTGGTAGATCGCCTCGTTGCGCACGTAGGGCAGCACCATATCCATCCAGCGGGCCTTCCGAGGCAGGATGTCATCGCAGTCGGCCATATAGATATTTATCGCGGTTCCGACCTGCTTGAGATTTGTCAAACAATGGGCGGCTCTCTGTGGATCATCGTCGGTCTCTTCAGCAGAGTTGCGCTCACCCCTCCAGTAATGGCAGCGCAGGCCAGAATCTCAGCGAAAAGTAGGCGGCGGGTGTGCATAGCCCAGAATACAGGGGCCGGGGGATATTATCAACAAGCCGATGACCGCCAAAATCCCGTTTTCGACTCGGCTGTCCCTGAGCCTCGAGATTTGCTTCTCGATGTTCTTGTGCAGTGCGGCGATCGCGGTGGCGCAGACTTGGCAGTCCGGCAAATCCGATTCGCTGGCTTACGCGGTGGCGCTGGGCGTTCCGGCGGTGGCGTGGCTTGGTTTCGTGGTTGTCGCCTGCGCGATTCCAAGTCTTTTGGCGCCGGGAAAGCTTAGCTTCCCGCTGAACGTAACGCTGCCGGTGGTTTACACCGGACTCACTGCGCTCGTGCACGGTCTCGTGATGCGGTCCGGCAGCAGCCTCACCGCGACGAACAGTCGGCTGGCCCCCGCCGAGATTTGGGGTCAGACGTCGACGCTCGCGATGGCGTTGGTGGTCCAAGTGGTGCTTCTCAGCGTTTTCGTATCGGTTGCCCGCGCGGTTCAGCGGGACTTGGAGAGCCAGCCTTAAGAGATGGACGTCCACTTCGGGCTCGAGCTGCTTCACGCCGAATGGCCGCGTGCGATCACTTGCGTGGGCACGTTCGACGGGGTGCACCTTGGGCACCAGGCGGTGATCGGCGAGGCGGTCCGGCACGCGACGAAGGGGGAACTGCCCTGCTGCCTGGTCACCTTCGACCGACATCCAGCGCACATCCTGGCGCCTGATCGCTGCCCGCCCGCCATATCTTCATTGAGCGCAAACTTGACTCACTTTCGCGAGCTGGGCGTCTCGGTGGCGGTTATCTTGGCCTTTGATACGGCTCTAAGCCGGACGCCGGCCCAGGAATTCTTAGATCACATTTTGGTGGGCAAGCTGCGCACGGGCGAGTTGATCGTAGGCCACGACTTTGCCCTTGGGCATGGGCGGGAAGGAACTCCAGATTGGCTGGCCAGACACCTTCCGACCCATGTTGTGCCCCCGTTCGAGATGGATGGCCGGCGGGTTAGCTCCTCTGATATCCGGCGGGCGATTCAGGAGGGGCGGATGGAGGACGCGGCGAAGTGGCTTGGGAGGCCTTTCGAGATCGAGGGGGTCGTGGTTGGGGGTCAACGGCTTGGGCGGGAGCTTGGATTTCCGACCGCCAATCTTGCGCGATCCTTCGAGCAGGTGGTGCCGGCGGATGGGGTGTATGCGTGCTGGTCCGAAAGCTCTCGGGGCCGTTTTCGGGCTGCGGTGAGCATCGGCGTTCGGCCCGCGGTCGGCGGGAAGACTCGTACGATCGAGGCCTATTTGCTGGATTATCCGGGCGAATCGCTGTATGGGCGGACGATTCGGCTGGAGTTCGTTTCGCGCTTGCGCGAGGAGCGGGATTTCGCGTCTCTCGATTTGCTGAAGGCTCAGATTTCGCTCGACGTGACTGAGGCTTCGGCACTTCTTCGCTAGCGCAGGTTCACCCTACGGCTACACCCTTTGGGGCTCTTGAAACGCGGCGTCGAGGAGCTCAGCGGTGTGGAGGACTTTGATTTCACTGCCGTGTTCTCGGGCCGCTTGGGCTATCCAGGCGTGGCAGCCGGGGTTTCCAGAAGCGACGACGCTGGCGCCGGTGGCGGTGACGTTGGCCCACTTGCGCTCTAGGAGAGTTCGGGCCATCTTCGGCTGGGTTAGATTGTAGATTCCCGCGCTGCCGCAGCACATATCGGATTCATTCAATTCCACAAGCGTGAGGCCGGGGATCGCTTTGATGAGATCGCGCGGCTGGGAGCGCACGCCTTGGCCGTGGGCGAGGTGGCA
>JBBSFL010000005.1:0-26889 GCA_038238735.1 Fimbriimonadales bacterium
GAGCTAGGATCGCAGTTCCATTTCTCGAAGTGAGGTCGATGGCAAATCCCTTCGACTGCAGGTAGTTGATCACGGCCGCTTGATCCGCCGGTGTTGCCCCGAAGCGTGAATTAATTTGCGCCGGCGTCAGAAAGTGGCGATAATTTGCCGACCGCGGGTTGCTAACGTCGTTAGCAAGGGTTTGGAGACCGGCAAGGTCTCGTGGCTTAAGCGCCACGCACATGTAAATCTTTGTGCTGGGCGAGACGCTAGATTGACCGACCGTCGAGAACGGCGGGAGCGGTTTCCCGATGGGGGCCATGGTCACCGCCGCCGCTCCTACCGGTAAGAACGCAGTAAGCGCCAGTAGCCCCAAGCTGCGACAAGAAAGCGCCGAGCTAACGCTCGGCTTAAACGAAATAGGATTGCTCAACTGCATATCACCTCGAGGAGAGACCAGCAAATTCTACATTACAATGGCAAATTAGGGCAAATTCGCGGGCAACGCTCCCTAATGTTAGGGTGACGTAGACTACCCATTCCACGCCAGTCTGCGTTTTCGCTGTCGCTCATGCTGCGACCCGAATCCACTGGATGGACGGGCTGGGAGACCCTGTCGGTTCACCTGAGTCATACATTGTCTCTGTGCTAACAATCCGCGTCAGAATGAACTAGAAGCTGAACTTCTCGACATTCGATTTGTCGAATGTCTGGAGTGGGCCGCCGATTAACTCCAGTTTGTTAGAAAACTTCCTCTTGCCCAGCTTTGCCGTCTCGAAGAAAAAGCCCACCGCGGGCTTGAGGCCGTCTTCATGGATTCTTTGCCCCAGATAGACGGCTAGGTAGCCTTCGTTGTACGGCGCCCAGAGTTGGAACGCGGTGACGACACCGTTATTTACAAACTTCTTGAGCTGATTGGGAGTGCTCAATCCCGTTAGCTGCAACCCCTTTCCTACGACGTGATCGCCGCCAGGGTAAACGCCCGCTCGCTCGACGACTTGAGCACTTGCGGCTAAGCCGACACTCGTCGGAGAAATGATGCCGCGCAAGCCGGGATGCTTGGTGAGGAGCGCCTCGCATACCGTCGTACTCTTCTGGGGCGCGTCGTCTCCGTAGACGAGATCGACGAGGTGCATCTTGGAATACTTCGGATCCTTTCGCGCCTCTTTCATCTTGGCGATCCAGGCGTTCTGGTTGGGGGCATCCGTCGTTGCGCTCAGAATGGCGAAGTCGCCCTCGTAGCCGGTCAGCTTGCCGAGCAGTTCCACTTGACTCGGGCCAATCTCGCCGAAGTCGGCCGGCAAGACCGCCGCATCGCGGTGACTCTCGTTGCCGACCAGGTCGGCGTCGACCGTGATCACGACGATTCCCTTTGCACGCGCTTCGTCGAGGACCGGGTTAAGAGCGTCGGGCGAGTTCGCCGAAATAGCAATGACATCTACACCACGCTGAATTTGCTCTTTGATGATGGGAATCTGCGAAGTTGCCTCCGCTGTAGCAGGAGCGGTGGTCGTGAAATCTGCATGAATCTCGTTCGCTGCATCACGGAATCCCTTCGTGACCTCCTCGAAGTAAGGATTGCCGGTGTTCTTCGGGATGTAGACGATGCGAAGTTTCTTGCCCGCCGAGCCGCCTTCGCCCTCCGCAACCCTGTCGCCACCACGATTGCACCCGGCAAGACAGGCGATGGCAAGGCCGACAAAAAGGAGGTTTCGCTTCATAAGATTTAGTTGTTGGTTGATGGTTGATGGGTCGACGTTTCTGGCTCTCGTATTCACTCATTCTCGTAATCACTATTCACGGATCGCCCCTTCCTCCCGAATACCGTTCCACCACATTCGTTACGATAACCGAAATGACGAGCAGAGCGCCAACCGCGGCGAGCTGGAACTCGGCGGTCACGTTCGCAAGCCCCATGCCGATCCGCAGGAAAGCTACCAGAAGCAGGGCGAGCATCGTCCCCAAGACCGATCCTCGGCCGCCGTAAATGCTCGCACCGCCAAGAACGACCGCCGTGATCGCATCAACCTCCATGCCGCGGGCGTGATCGAAACGAGCAACGCCAAGGCGCGAGGCGAGCACCAGTCCCGCGAATCCGGCGAGAAGACCGGAAACGACGAAGACCGTCGTGGTAACCCGCGAAGTCGGCACTCCGGAGAACAACGCCGCTCGCTCATTAGTCCCGACAGCATAAATCCAGCGGCCCATCACCGTACGATGCAGAAGAAGCCCGGTCAGAGCCGCCGCGAGAATAAGGATCGAAAGAGGCAAAGGAATGGGGGTCCCCGGCAAACGAGCAGAATCGATCCCGCTCATCGACGCTGGAATCCGCACCGATTGCGCCCCCATCATGACCTGCGCCAACCCGCGATAGGCCGCCATCGTGGCGAGGGTCACGACAAAAGACGGCAACCTCAGCTTCGACACGAGCAGCCCGTTAACAAGACCGAGCAATGCACCGAGCGCCAGCCCAAAAGGCGTAGCAAGACCGGCGGACCAGCCAGCAGCGAGCAGCTTCGCCACTATGCAGGCCACCAGAGCCAGGGTGGAGGAGACGGAAAGGTCGATCTGCCCGCAAATAATCACCAATGTCATGCCGAGGGCTAAGAGCCCCGTTTCGACGTAGAGCGACGATGCATCCAACAAATAGCGGAAGTCGAGGAAATAGGGAGAGGCGATCGCGCCGCCGATGAAGGCGACCACCACGAGGATCGTGGGGATCGCCTCGCGACGCTGAAGGATCATCGGGCTCCCTGCCAACGCGTCATCGCCCCTTGTACGCCTTTATCGACGAGGAGGGCGAGAAGAATCACGAGGCCGTAGATGAGGAGCTGCCAAGTTGCGTCGATGCCGAGAACCGCGAGCGCCACATTGATGGTGCCCAGTAAGAGACAGCCGAGCAGAACACCTAAGACCGAACCTGATCCGCCCGTCACCTTCGTGCTACCGATCACCACCGCCGCGATCACGCTCAACTCCATCCCCTGGCCCGCCGTCGCCGGATTCACAAACCCAAACCGCGAGGCGTACATCACTCCCGCCAAGCCGGACAAAGCACCCGTGAAGGCATAGACGAGGTAGGTCGTGCGCGTAACGGGAATCCCTCGGAGACGAGCGGCGTCCGGATTGCTGCCGAGAGCGAACACATCGCGCCCACTTCTGGTGCGTCGAATGGCAAACGCGGTGGCCGCGGCAACGAGCAAAGCAAGGAACAGAATCCACGATAGCGTCACCCCTGCGACGTGTACCGGACCATCCAGCGAGAGGCGGGTGAGGGCATCGGGCAGGTCATTTGAATTTATCTGCTTGCTTCCGCTGACGATAAAGGTCAAGCCGCGAAAGGCGCTCAAAGTGCCGAGCGTAGCGATGATCGGAGGTATGCGAGCCACCGCAATGAGAAGGCCGTTCAAGCTTCCAAGCAAGAGCCCGACCCCCACCCCCGCAAGACAGCCGGGTAGGACGCCAAGGCCGGGATGCGTCCGGAAAAGCATCCCCACCAGAATGCCCGAGAGCCCGACCATGGAACCCACCGAAACGTCGATCCCGCGAGTGACGATGACGAGCATCTGCCCCATACCGATTACGATTAGAAGCGGGATCCAAAGCAGGATGCTATTGAGGCTGGAGGCCTGCAGGAAGCGAGGTTCACGCGAACCCGCGGCGATGAACACTACCACGACCAGGGCCAGGGTGCCGAACTCTCGAAGAGCCCAGACACGGCCCGCTTTCGCGGTTGCTGGATCAGGCCGCACTAGACACCTGCCCGGTCGCGGCCAGCATCACTTTCTCGGCGGTCGCCTCCGCTTGGCTCATTTCCGCGACGAGCCGGCCCTCCCGCATAACGAGCACGCGATGGCCCATCGCCAGAACCTCGGAAAGGTCGGAAGACACCATTAGGATCGCCATTCCCTGCGCAGCCAGATCGCGAACTAGGCGATGGACCTCCTCCTTGGCGCCGACGTCCACGCCTCGGGTCGGCTCGTCCAAAATCAGAACCTTTGGTGCGGCCATCAGCCACTTGGCGAGCACGATCTTCTGCTGATTTCCGCCCGACAGCTCTTTTGCCTTCTGATCCAGCGATCGATAAGCCGTGTGAAGGCGCTCCAAGTAATCCTTGGCGGAGGACCTCTCTTGCTTGTCCGCCAGCCAGCCCGTCCTCGCCGTACTTTGCACCGTTGCCAGGGTCGCGTTGTGGGCGAGGCTCATCGGAAGCAACAAGCCGTCATGTTGCCGATCCTCGGGCACCATCGCGAGTCCGAGGGCGATCGCTTCGCGAGGACTTCGAATTTGCACAGTCTTCCCATCGAGCTCCACCACTCCCGTCATCGGGCGCACCCCGAAGATCGACTCGCAAACTTCCGTCCGGCCTGCCCCGACCAAGCCAGCCAGGGCCACGACCTCGCCGGAATGAACCTCGAAGCTCACTTCTTCAAAACGGCCTTTCGATGCGAGGGACTTCACGGCGAAGGTCGGGCTCTCAGTTCGAGTTACAGAGTCGGGCGCACGTTCGGACGAAGGAGGCACGGTTATCTCCCGTCCGATCATCATCCGAACGATCTCGCCAACTTCGGTCTCGGCGGGCCGCCTCTCGCCCACCTTCTCGCCGTCTCGCATCACAGTGATGCAGTCCGATATTTCAAAAACCTCCCCCAGTCGGTGGCTTACGAAGGCAATCGCACAGCCGTCGGCCCGCAGCCGCCCGACGATTTCGAAAAGCTCTGCGACCTCCTTCGGTGTCAGCGCCGCCGTCGTTTCGTCCATGAGCAAGACCTTCACGTTGTGCGTAAGCGCCGAGGCAAGCTCGATCATCTGCTGGTCGGCGACCGACAAGCCTCCGGCCAAGTCCCGACTCCGAAAGCGCGCTCCCAGCGTAGACAGTAGCTCGTCGGCCCGAGACTCCATCTTTCGCCAATCCACCAGCCGCCCCTTCAGAGGTTGATGGCCAACGAAGATGTTCTCCGCCACCGTCAAGTCTGGAAAGGTCAGTGGCTCTTGGTGGATCAGCGCGATCCCCAGAGCAAGAGCCTGACGAGGCCCCTCCAACAAAGTCTCCTGGCCCCCAACCTCCACGAGGCCACCAGTCGGGCGATGCACCCCGGCTAGAATCTTCGCGACCGTAGATTTGCCCGCTCCGTTCTCGCCGACGATCGCATGAACCTCGCCAGCCAGAAGCTCGACATCGACCCCCTTCACCACCTCAACCCCGCCAAACGCCATCCGGAGCGCGCGGCCAGTCACCAGAGGGTTTGTCTGCATCGGATGGATCCTAGATTCTAGGGGCAATCTTACACAGGGTGAGGTGCTCGGGAGCGTTTTTCTAGAGCGGTCACATGTCATCGCTCTCACGAGCGTACGTGCGAGCGAGATTGGTTCAGTATCTGCAATTCCAATTTCACAAGCAATCGCCTCTTGCAACCTGCTTTAAGGAGCTCCTGGAGACGCAAATTTCCTGATCACACCAAGGAGAGAGGTGATAAGCTCCGGACGCACTTTCTAACTTTCTGCCGCTTCCCGGCAAGTGACCCTATGATCTCGGCAACCCTTCTGCTTCTGACTTCAATCATGCAACCGACCCTTGTCTCAACCGACCTCCGCTGTGAAAACCTGACTCATCCCCTCGGCATAGACCAGCAGAAGCCTCGCCTTAGCTGGAAAGTCGCCGCGTCTCAAGCTGGCCTTCACAACCTTTCGCAAAGCGCATATCGGATCCTGGTCGCGACAGACCGGGCTCACCTGAGTGAGGGCAAAGCCGATCTGTGGGACTCGGGCCGCATCGCTTCCGCGGACACGTTCGGCGTCGAGTACGCCGGAAAGGCTCTGAAATCGGGCGAGCATTGCTGGTGGACAGTTCAGACCTCGGACCAGGGAGGGACGCCATCGGAGTGGACCAAGGCCGCCGAATTCTCGATCGGCCTCCTCGAGCCGGAAGACTGGCACGCGGATTGGATCGGATTCCAGACGCCCGACGGAGCAAGCGACACCTGGATCCCTGAGATCGGGACCATCAAGAATCCGCTCGTACTAAGACCCGCGACGTACTTCCGCAAGGACTTTGCCGCCTCCTCCAAGCTCAAGCGCGCCACCGCCTACGTCACCGCTCTCGGCCTCGTCGATCTCCATATCAACGGCAAGAGGGTCAGCGACGATCTCTTCACCCCCGGCTGGACCGACTACGACAAGCGCGTTTACTACCGCACCTATGACGTCACTTATTCGATCAACGAGGGCCAGAACGCAGTCGGAGCGATTCTGGGCGATGGCTGGTACTCGGGCTATGTGGGCTACGGCGGCCACCGCGCCCACTACGGCGACCGTCCGCGAGTCCGCGTGCAGATCGATCTCGAATATTCCGACGGGCGTGTGGAGCACGTAGGCACCTCGAGCGATTGGCATGCGGGCACCGGACCGGTTCTCCAGCAAGACTTTCTGATGGGCGAAACGTACGACGCTCGCCTCGAGGCGGCGGGGTGGGATAAACCTGGATTCAAGGCAGCAGGCTGGCAAGCCAGCGAGAAGGTCAACGGCCTCAACCCAGCCGTGGAGGCCTATCCCGCCCAGCCGGTGCGAGCCTATCAGCACCTCAAGGCCAAGACGGTCACGGAGCCGAGGCCCGGCGTTTTTGTCATCGACTTCGGCCAAAATCTCGCCGGATTCGTACACCTGAAACTGCAAGGCAAACCCGGCCAACACATCGGATTGCGCTTCGCGGAAAGGGTCAACGCCGACGGCACCTTGTACGTCGCGAATCTTCGGGGAGCGCGCGCCACCGACAACTACATCTGCAAGGGCACCGGAGTCGAGGATTGGGAACCGCGCTTCACATTCCACGGCTTCCAATACGCCGAGGTCATCGGCCTCAGCGAGAAGCCTGGACCCGACGACGTCGTCGCCGTCGCGATTAGCAACGCAACTCCTGAAGTTGGCCACATCGAAACCTCGGACCCGATGATCAATCGCCTCTCCGCCAACGCTTGGTGGACGCAGAAAATGAACTTCATCGACATCCCCACCGACTGCCCGCAGCGCGACGAGCGCCTCGGCTGGACGGGCGACGCGCAGGCCTACATCCGCACCGCATGCTCTTTCTCCGACGTTCAGGCGTTCTTCACGAAGTGGCTTGTCGCCCTGGACGATGATCAGCGAGCCGACGGCCAATTCCCCATGGTTGCACCCACGAAGGTCGCTGGCGACGACGGCGGCCCCGCTTGGGCCGATGCCGGCGTCATCTGCCCCTGGACGATCTATCACGTCTACGGCGACAAACATCTGCTAGCTCAACACTATCCTGCGATGCGGAAGTTCGTGGAGTTCACTCGCAAGCGCTGCACCGCTGATCTTCTCCCGCCCGAAAAATTCCATTGTTTTGGGGACTGGGTCAACGTCAACTCGCCGACCCCGCCGCAGGTCATCTTCGAGGCCTATTTCGCCTATAGCACTCACCTCGTCGCGGAGTCCGCAAGAGCGCTTGGCTACGAAGAGGATGCGCGGCGATATGACGAGCTATTCGAGAAGGTGAAGGCCGCGTTCAACAAGGAGTACGTGGCGGCCGATGGCGTGGTCGCCGGGAACACGCAGTGCTCCTATGTGCTCGCCCTCGCCTTCGACTTACTCGACACGAAGATGGCGGAGAAGGCCGCCGCCCACCTCGTCGCGGACATCGAAAGCCGAGGCTGGCACCTCTCTACCGGATTCGTCGGCACGCGAGACATCATGCAGGCCCTCAGTAAGATCGGCCGCAATGACGTCGCTTTCCGGCTCCTCCACAACACGACCTACCCCTCCTGGGGCTTCGAGGTGGAGCACGGCGCGACCAGCATCTGGGAGCGATGGGACGCTTGGACTCCCGACAAGGGATTGCAGGATCCCGACATGAACTCGTTCGCCCACTACGCCTATGGTGCCGTGATGGGCTGGGTTTTCCAGCAAGTCGGCGGCATCGACACGTTGGAGCCAGGCTTCGGTAAAATCCGAATCGCCCCCCAGATTGATCCCCATCTAACCTGGGCAAAGACCCATTTCGATAGCGTTCGCGGCCGGATTGGGGTCGACTGGAAGATTAGCCAAGGCAAGCTAGAGCTAACCGTCGAAATTCCTCCTAATACCACCGCGGAAGTGGCGGTACCGACACGCGATGGAGGCGAAGTCCGCTCCGATAGTGCCCCCATTGGCTTATCGATTCACGGAGCGACGAAGTACTCGTTGGGATCGGGGAAGTATCTGTTCACAACCGAGTGGCCCGAATAGGGTCGCAGTAGCGTGGGTTGCAATCATCAAACGCAGGGCTAGCCCTGCTCACGTTTCGGACGTCGAGATCGACGCGAGCGCCGGCCAAGTGGCCAAGAGCGAAAGCGCCACCGTGACCGATTTTAAGGCCTCACCTGGACGACTCACGAGAAGGTGCTTCCGATGGCCTTCAACGTGGGCGATCCAACTACTGCGTTCGTCCTGCGAACCGGAAAGGTGCTCGAGCGCCTTAGCGAGGAGCGACTCAGCGTCAAGGGCTTGCCGGAGAAGAAGTACACCTGGAAGATCGACGACAAGAAGGTCGGCGACTTTACATCGCAGGAGCTTGCGGCTGGGATCAACCTTGGCGCCCAAGTGACGCCGATGCTCCAGCAAGCGCTCGAGGTGATGGACCTAACTCGGCTGAGGAGCCATTTGTACTTCGTGCGGCGGCACGACTTACAGTGGGCGATCGGTGACATGGCCTCGACACACGCCGCCGCGAAGACTTTGGACGACGTGATCGATCACGTTCGCCTGCGGCAGCGAGCCGCGGCGATTACGAAACCGCATCGCTTCGCGCTGGTGCCGACTTCGGCATCGGAGAAGCAAAGTAAGCCAGACTTTAGCGGCTTCGTTCGGGAGCAAGAGCCGCACGCCTAACCGACCATGCCCTACACGATCGGCCTCGATTACGGAACCAATAGCGTGCGAGCGCTTCTTGTGGACGTGCGCGACGGCGGCGAGATCGCTACGAGCGTCTTCGATTATCCGTCCGGCAACGCCGGGGTTCTAGAAGATCCTCGCGACCCCAACCTTGCCCGTCAGAACCCCGGAGACTACATCGAAGGCGCCTACACCACGATTCGCGGAGTGCTCGATCAATCGAAGATCGATCCGGCGGAAGTGATCGGCATCGGCGTCGACACGACTGGCTCCAGCCCAATCCCGGTCGATGCCTCTAATGTTCCGCTGGCCCTCCTGCCTGATTTCAAGGACGACCTCGCTGCCTACTGCTGGCTGTGGAAGGATCACACCAGCTTCGCGGAGGCCACCGAGATTACCGAACGAGCCCGTGGGCGAGGCGAGCCGTATCTCGCGAAGTGCGGCGGAACGTATTCGAGCGAGTGGTTCTGGTCTAAAATTCTCCACTGCGCCCGAACGGCGCCTGCCGTATTCGCGGCTGCCTACTCTTGGGTCGAGCTTGCCGATTGGGTCCCGTCCTTTCTCACCGGCAAGAAGCGGCCTGAGGACATCGTTCGCGGAGTCTGCGCCGCGGGCCACAAGGCGATGTACGCCGCAGCTTGGGGCGGGCTCCCATCGCGAGATTTTCTTTCTAGCTTGGACCCGGCTCTCGGCGGACTCCGTACACGTCTCTACACGAGCGCCGCTTGTGGGGACGTCGAAGCGGGCAAGCTCTCCGCCGAGTTTGCCCAAAAGACCGGTTTGCCTGCGGGGATTCCGGTCGCGGTCGGGGCGTTCGACGCGCACTTCGGGGCAGTTGGAGCCGGTATCAAGACGGGCACGCTTGTCAAGATCATCGGCACAAGCACCTGCGATTGCCTGGTACATCCCGACAAAGAGGACCTTCCCGACATCCCGGGCCTCTGCGGCATCGTGCCGGGCTCGGTTCTGCCCGGATATTACGGGCTCGAAGCGGGCCAGAGCGCGGTAGGCGACATCTTCAACTGGTTCGTCAAGTTTGCGGGTCGAACTCACGAGGAGTTGACCTTGGAAGCCTCCGCCCTTAAGCCGGGCGCCTCCGGACTTCTCGCGCTGGACTGGCACAACGGCAACCGAACGATCCTCGTCGATCCGTTGCTGACCGGGCTCCTCTTGGGACAGACGCTGCATACCACGCCCGCTGAGGTCTATCGGGCACTCGTTGAGGCGACGGCCTTCGGAGCCTTGAAGATTATCGAGCGGATCGAGGAGTATGGGGTGGAGGTGAAGGAGGTCGTCGCCTGTGGCGGGATCGCAGAGAAGAATCCCTTTGTGATGCAAATCTACGCCGACGTCTTAGGCCGGCCGATGAAGATATCCCGCTCATCCCAGACTTGTGCGCTAGGCTCCGCGATTTTCGCCGCCGTAGTCGCCGGCGCTCATCCGTCCGTGGAGGCGGCCCAGGTCACCATGACCGGAACGAAGGAGCAAGTCTTCGAGCCCGAATGCATTGCCGTAGCGACTTATCAGCGCCTTTTCGGGCTCTACACTCAGTTGCACGATGCCTTCGGGATTGCGCAGCCCGCGAGTATTGGCAACGTCATGAAGGATCTATTGGCGATTAAACGAGAGGCTTTGGCTTGAACGACATTCGCGAGCAGGTGGCGGAAGCCAATCGCGCACTGCCGCGAACCGGTCTCTGCTCGAAATCTCCCCTCCATCGCCAAGGGTAAACCCAAGCTGGAGGTCCACCCACTTGGCATTGGGGGCAAAGCCGATCCGGTTAGGCTCGTGTTCGACGCCCCGGCCGGTCCCGCCCTTAACGCGTCCCTTGTCGATCTCGGCCACCGATTCCGCCTCGTCGTCAATGAGGTCGATGCCCTAGAGCCTCCGCCGCTCCCCAAGCTGCCCGTCGCCAGAGCCCTGTGGGAATGCCGCCCCGACTTCAAGACCGCCGTCTCGGCGTGGATTTATGCAGGGGGTGCTCACCACACCGGCTACAGCTACCCCGTGACGGTCGAACACCTGCGCGACTTCGCAGAGATCGCGGGAATCGAAATTGTCATCATCGACGGCAAGACGGACATTCACCAGCTCCGCAACGAATTGAGGTGGAACGAAGCGGCTCGGTAATCGTTATCGAGTTAGGGAAGCGAGAAACTTCGGAAGGTCGCGCGGCTTGAGTTTCTTGACTTCGCCGAGAGAGAACGCTCGTCGGGCATGTTTCCCATTGGTTGGCTGACCTTTCCATTCGGCCAAGGTCGCGAAGACGTGACGCTTGGTGTCGGCAAGGCCAACAAACGGCGCAGAACCCTTGAAGGTATTTCCCTCGAAAACGACGTGACCGGCCACCTCGTCGGATAGGTCATTGCTGACGAAAGCGGTCCCCGTCCCGGCGAGTTGGACGAATTTGTCTCGAAACACCGCTCCCTCAACTCGCTGCGCAGCGACCGGATCGTCGCTGCTGCGAATGTAAACCGCGAACAGAACACCGGTGTTCCGCTTCTCCGGATCAGAAATATACAAGTAGCCCGCGTTGCGCTCTACGATGCAATCGTATAAACCCGAACCCCACGGCACAAATCCGAAGCCGTACACATCGCCCATCGGCTTCCGCCCGTCATCGACACTGACCGAGTCGCGAATCGAGTTCCTCTGTGTGCGAGGCGCGACAGAACGATCGTATCGCCCGGTTTCAGCGCCATCTGAGACATTCGGGAAAGGGTCCGCCAAGGGAGCTTAGCGGTTGTTCCGTCCGCCGAGTCGTCGCCCGTCGGCGATACATAGAACGTTCGGCTGGCGGTTAGAAGGGTGCATAGAAGCAAAATCAAGTGATCTCCAAGGAATATAACCGAGTGCTACCCGGAAAGGGATTCGAACCCTCACGCTCTCACGAGAATGGGATTTTAGATCCCTGCAGAAGCTTTCGGCAGGCCATCATATTGCATCCTGGCAAGTTCAATGGCAAGGCCCGAACGTGTCAGTAAGGCACCACTCTTCGCCATAGCTTTTCACTCCGGTAGTGGTCAAAATTGTCGTCAGAGTCCTAGGATTTGACCGGCGCCAAAACCGGAATGGTAAAACTCGATCGGCCGAACCAATGTCCGCACCAGCTTGACAATCCGGAAATCGACCGTACTTTCCTGTTCGATGGCCCGGATTGGTTCTCTATGCCTATCCATCCGCTGGAGGATGGATCCACGATCCACCAGTCCGGAACGGGTAGATTTACCCATGGCCTGGCATAAGATCGTTAGCGTGGCGGGCACGATTTTTCTCGCGACGCTGGGCAGAGGGCAACAGAATCCTTTTCTCGGCCGCAGCGAGTTTCCTCAGTACCGTCAAATTTCCGGCCTGTCGGGTGGCGGCTACGGCGTTGATCTGAAGGGGAGGGGATCCTTGACTGGGCCAACCGCATTTTCAACTCCTCTCGGGGTCGCGCTCGGGCACGATGAAGTCCGGCTGGGCGGAGGGGACACGGGATTCTCGTTCCAGCACCTCCCCGACCGTTTCGCAAACACTTCCCGCGGCTCGGGAAAAGCGTTTCTCACCTACGGGCTTTCCTTCCGAAATGTAAATTTCGCGTACAGCTATTTCCTCAAGAGTTTCCGCGGAGATGCTGCCACGAATCTTCAAGCCTCGTATTATTCCGGAAAGAAAAACACTCCCTCGGTTAGCGTCGGTGTCCAAGACATCGTGGGTCACGGGGGCTCCGCGGGTGATGGCGTCGCTGGAGATTCGGATTCATCGAGATCCCTCTTCGCCGCAGCCACTATGCCGATTCTTGCAGTTAAAGGCGAGCCCGTCTATCTGACCGCAGGTTGGGGAACGCGACGGTTTGGCAAAGGCTTTTCGTCTGCAAGTTACCGGCTCTCCCAGCCTCTGCGGTTGTGGGCGGAATATGATGGATTCGGGTTCAACGAGGGGATTTTGGTGAGCTATCAAACAAAAGGATTCAAGCGCCGACCGTTTGAGGCGAATTTGCTGCTTGGAGTGATCCGGGGGCGTTATCCGACAGTGGCGCTAACTATCGGGTTTTAGGAAGGGCAAGTGACAAGATCGCAATGCGTGATGACCTGTCTCGGAGTAGGGTTCGGCTTTTCGTCCGTTTACTCCCAAAATAAGCACACCTTTCTCTCGAATGGTGGAAGCGCTATTTTCTTGGGTGCAGCGATCGTCACCCCGTTCCTTCAAGACGGGTCAAAGGGCAAGGCCAGTTCCCTTCGGACAATTGACTCGCTTGCGATCTCGCTCATTATCGCGGAGGGTCTAAAAGGGTTGACCAGGGAACGACGTCCTTATGAGCGGTCGTTTGACAGTTTCCCCAGCGCTCATACCTCGCTGGCGTTTGCAGCTGCAACTATGCGGAGCCAATCTCATCCTCGCGAGGCACCCCTCTGGTTCGCCGGAGCAACCTTGATAGCCTACGATCGCGTTCAGTCAGGCGAACACCACCTACAGGATGTCGTGGCAGGGGCTGTTCTTGGGTATTTCTCGGCCCGCTTAGAGTTGTCTTCTCGAAGAGGAATTCTCTTACGGCCCTTTATATCTGGCCAAGGCAAATTGGGATTATCGCTTGAGGCCCAGTTTTAGACTCTATAAACTTTTTTGTGCTTGGATCAAACCATCCGCTCTTGGAGACTCCCTAACCGAAGATGGTTCGCTCGAGCTGACCATTTGCGTGGGTCGTTTCTGGGCCGACAGGGAATGGCTGGAGTTGTTCTTACCCTTTGGGAACCTTCAGCTGAAGTTATTTGACACGAACTTCGCCCGAGGACCTTAGGTCTAAGACCCGGATGAGGCAACTTTCCGCTATGACGAGCGAACGGCGATCCATGTTGATTCGGTGGGTGGTCGCCGATTCCCTGGGAATATTCGCGATAGACTTTTTAACCCTTTCGCTTGCGACCCGTTCGTTAAATCTTGGAGGACAGCTACCAGCTTTCTTGATCCAGACGCTACCTATCCTAGCTCTGTCGGTTTTTCTCCTTTGGTTTAAGGGTCTCTATAGCTTGCAGGCGAAATACTTGGGATCAGCGGACTTGAGTCGGCTGTTTGGCGTTTGCCTGGTTTCGGCCGTCGTGTCCGGCTTTTTACACTTCGAGTTCATGGATAGGATGCCTGAGCCGCTTTTCGCTCCGGTTCTATACGGCCTTATCCTGACACCCACGCTTGTGGGTGTGCGGTTGCTTCATCGACGCTTTGAAAATCCCGTTTCGGACCGCACGACCAAAGGGCCCCAACATCGCGAGATTCGAACACTCCTTCTGGGGGGCGGCGACGCCGGGGAGATGGTGGTGCGAGAAGTCCAGCGCATGGAGAAGCCGGTCCTAAGGATCGTGGGGATTATCGACGACGATCCGCGCAAGAGTTACACCCGTGTCCGTGGAGTTCCGATCGTTGGCACCACGAAGGAAATCAACACGATCGTCAAGAAACTAGAAGCTGATGAAATTCTAATCGCCGTGCCATCTGCGACAGGCGAAAGGATGCGGCATCTAACTTCGCTCTGCCTTCAGACGGGCTCAAAGGTTCGAACTATTCCTGGCGTTCAAGACCTGATCGCCGGAAGGATGGTTTCCAATCAAATTCGGGAGGTCGATGTTTCCGATCTACTCAGGCGGCCAACGGTCCCGCCCGATCTCAGCATCGCGGGCCCGCTTGTGAGAGGACGAGTGATTCTCATCACTGGTGCCGGGGGCTCTATTGGCGGCGAACTTGCGAGGCAGGTCGCTCGACTTTCTCCCTCCCGCCTCGTTCTACTCGGGAAAGGGGAAAACTCAATATTCGAGGTAGAGCAGCAAATAATATTGGACGGACTGCCGGCGCCCGACGCGGTAATCGCCGACGTGAGGGATTCAGAAAGGATTAATCATGTCTTCGCGAAATATAAACCTGACGTCGTCTTTCATGCCGCTGCGCACAAGCACGTGCCGCTCATGCAATCCAATGTGATCGAAGCGGTCCGAAACAACATATTCGGCACACTGTCGGTCCTTGAAGCAGCTCTTCAGCATTCAACTAGCAACCTAATATTTATCTCCACCGATAAGGCGGTAAATCCATCGAATATTATGGGGGCTACGAAGCGAGTGTCCGAGCAACTCGTCCGGGCATGGAGCGCGAACGCGCGTCTTCGAAGTTCGACCGTCAGATTTGGAAATGTTCTCGATAGCCGCGGCAGCCTTTTACCGATGTTGAAGATGCAAATTCGGCGTGGCGGCCCGGTTCGGGTTACTCACCCGGAAATGCGTCGATTTTTTATGACGATTCCCGAGGCGGTTCAACTCATTATTCACGCGGGGGCGATGGGAAGTGCTGGAGAGACATACATCCTGGATATGGGCGAGCCCCTACGCATCGTCGACTTGGCCAAGGACCTGATTCGGCTCTCTGGATTCGAGCCTGACGAGACGATGCAGATCGTATTTACCGGCGTTCGTCCCGGTGAAAAGCTTGAAGAGGAATTATCATATAGCTTTGAAGATCTGATCCCCACGACCCACTCGAAAATTCGTGTGGCTGACTGCCCCGACCTCGTTGATCAAGACGAGCTTACTTCGGAGCTGGATATCCTACGACGGCTCTGCGAGCGAGGGGACGAGGGCGAGGTCGAGAAAGCGTTGATGTTGCTCGCCAGGACAGAAAGAACTCGATCGCATGCGCTCGTTGGCGTTGACGGCAAATCGGAAATCGCAGATGCATTCGGGCCAATATGACGACTGCAGTCTCCAAATCAAGAGTCCCGTTTGCCAAATGGCCGCAATTTGAACCCGACGACGTTGCTGTCACGGAGGAGATTTTGGACTCGGGCCGTGTCAACTATTGGACCGGGGACCATGGTCGCGTTTTCGAGGCAGAGTTCGCGGCGGCGATGGGGGTGAAGCATGCGGTGGCCCTTGCGAACGGCACCGTAGCGTTGGAGGCTGCCTTGGAGGCTTCAGGTGTGAGCCAGGGCGATGAGGTTATTCTGCCGCCTCGCACCTTCGTGGCCACTGGAAGCGTCATCGTCCGGGCGGGGGCAATTCCGGTCTTTGTCGATGTGGAGCGGCGGTCGGGGAATCTGAATGCGACCTTGGTGGAGGAGGCAATCACCCCCCGTACCAAGGCTATCATCGCGGTTCATCTTGGAGGCTGGCCGTGCGAGGCGGCAACCCTAAGAACTTTGGCCGACAAGAACCACCTCGTCCTGATCGAGGACTGTGCCCAAGCCCACGGCGCCGCCCTCGAGGCCAAAATGGTAGGGAGTTTCGGACATGTTGCTGCCTGGTCATTTTGCCAAGACAAGATCATGACCACCGCGGGTGAAGGTGGAATGATCACTACGAATGATGACGAGCTATGGAGCAGGATATGGTCGTTAAAAGACCATGGGAAGAGCTTCGATGCAGTTTACAATCGCAAGCATTGCCCGGGCTTTCGTTGGCTGCACGAATCCTTTGGAAACAACTGGCGGCTTAACGAGATCCAAAGCGCAATAGGAAGAAATCAGCTCAAACGTCTGCAGGAATGGAATGCTTTAAGAACAAGAAATGCCGAAGTTCTTCTTGAATGCTGGAATTCTCTCGATGGACTACGCATCGAGAGGCCAAGGTCGCACGAACGCCACGCCTACTACAAATTCTACGCTTATCTAAGGCCGGAAGCTTTGCGACCAGAGACTGACCGGAGTCAGATACTAGATGACATTAACGCAGCCGGCGTTCCCTGTTTCACAGGAAGTTGCAGTGAGATTTACTTAGAGATGGCCTTCAAAAACGCTAACCTTTCCCCCGTTGATCGCCTTCCCATGGCGAAGGAGCTTGGTGAAACATCTCTTATGTTTCTTGTCCATCCGACCCTCAGTTTAGAATCGATCGAATATACGGCGGAAGTGGTGAAAGACGTAATTAGTAAAGCGACGCGTTAACGCGCAGGTACGCCTTTGACTAAGTGTCCTTCCGGCACGTCGCGGATTACCGCTGCCCCGGCCCCGACAACCGCCCAAGCCCCAACGGAAAGATTCTGAATGGCGCAAGCATTCATTCCCAGGTACGCGCCTTCCTGGAGCTCAACTGTGCCCGCAAGACGGGCCCCAGGAGCTACCTGGCTATAGTCGCCGAGCAGGCAATCGTGGTCGACCGAGCAGGAGGTATTAAGAACACAGTGGGTTCCTACTCGCGTTCCAACCTGCACCACGGTCCCGGCGAACACAACGGTACCAGGTCCCAGTGCTACATCTGGAGCGATCCAAGTAAAGGGATGGATAAGGGTGGCGAAGGGGCCGTCGAGCATCGCGTTTATCTCCTTCCTTGTGCGGTTATCGCCGATCGCGAGAACGACCTCGGCATCAGGATACTGCGTCCTAATTGAGTTAACGGGACCCTCGATGCGGACACCCATAAAGTTAGAGCCAATACGTCGGATGTCGTCATCGAAAACGGCCACTACTTCGCGGCCAGTAGCCCGGGCTGTCGCGATCACAACCTTTGCGTGTCCCCCGGCACCTACGACGACCAAGCTCACGCTTGATTAACCCCTTTAGCTCCCAAGAACTCGTCAATCGTTTCAGAATTCTTCGCCGAGATACCATCGCGCTTCATAACCTTAACGACCGTCATTGCGAGGATGCGCAGGTCCAACATTAAGGTTCGGTTCTCGACGTACCAGACGTCCAGCTCGAACTTACGTTCCCAAGAGATAGCGTTTCGGCCATGCACCTGCGCCCAACCAGTAATTCCCGGAAGCACCTCATGGCGTCGGGCCTGTTCAGCGGAATACCGGTCCAGGTATTGCATAAGCAACGGCCGTGGCCCAACCAGGCTCATGTCGCCGCGTAAGACATTGAGCAACTCGGGCAATTCGTCCAGACTCGTCATTCTTAACATCCTGCCGAATTTAGGGAGTCGCTCCGCATCGCTTAAAAGCTTCCCGTGCCGGTCGAGGGCGTTGGTCATCGTGCGAAACTTAAGCATTTCAAAAGGTTTTCCTTTCAAGCCGGGCCGCCGCTGGCGAAAAATCACTGGCCTGCCGAGGAAAAATGCGACCAACAAAGCCACTATCGCCATAGGAATGAGAAAGATGCCTAAAAGAATCAATGCTCCCAAGAGGTCGGCAAACCTTTTCACGTAATACTCCTGTTTTCTAGCCGCACCTTCCTCTCCTTAACAGCTATTTCAAATAGTGCTTCGAATCGGTCCACGCCGTTTCGGAGGGAGAGGTGCTCATTGTAGAAGGTGGCCCCCCTACGTCCCATAAGTTCTCGCTCCGCTACCGTGGAGTGGGCCATTGCGAGCACCGCATCTACAAGTGAAGACGTATCTTGCGGGTTGAAGAATGTCCCAGCTCCGGCTTTTCGTACAAGGTCAGCAGCATCTCCCTTCACACCCATGAGAATGGGCTTACCGGCAAACAAATAGGCCTGCGTCTTGGACGGGATGGTGATGTGGAAAAGCGGTTCATTTTTCAGGTGAACGAGTAAGACGTCGGCACAGGAAATAATCGTCGGCATTTCGCCCATGGGCCGTTGATCCAAAAAACAAACATTGGGAAGATCCTCGGCCATTTTTTGAATCCGAGTTCGCTCGATTCCACCCCCAATGAAAAGGAATTTGACATCCGCACCTCTTGAGTGAAGCAATCGAGCCGCGTCCAGAATTGTGTCCAGGGCCTGATACACGCCCATCGTCCCCGCGAACAGGATATTCAGCGCCGAATCAAATCCGAGACTCTGCGCCGTTTCTTCGTCGTAAGGAACCGGGCGAAGGGAATCTTCGTCGCACCAATTTAATATTACGTCGATCTTTGACTTGGGGACCCCGCGGCGTGTCAGCTCTTGGGAAAATCCTGGTGACAACACCACGAGGCGATTCATTTTCCGATTCACCCAGTTGCAATACTTGTTAAGAAGCGCGACGAGCCTTCTAGGCAACATTTGGGTTCCAACCACGCTATCGGGCCAAAGATCTTGGATATCGTAAACGATCGGCGCCCTCTTTAGTTTCGACAACAACTTGGCAGGCAGAGCAACCGATGCGGGCGGATGATAGACGTAGATTACATCTGCTCGCTGAGTGACGAATGGACCCAATAAAAGGGCTGAGGCTGCGAATGACAAGTAATTCAAGATCCTACGCCGCCCCGAGCCGTCGTGGCTGGGATAGAGCCAAACCCGGTTAACCCGGACTCCCTCGATCCACTCGCGTTTGAACAGCTGTCGTCGGTATCCCGGATAGATCTTCCCCCCTGGGTAATTGGGAAATCCGGTGAGAACTTCCACTTTATGGCCGCGTCGTACGAGTTCGCGCGCGAAGGGCAGCGCCTTCAAAAAAGGCTCTGGTGTCCAAAACTGCGAAACCATGAGGATACGCATAAAAGCTGAGGATGCGGGCCACTGCCAATTGGAGGGAACTCGTCAGGGACGAAAATCAAACAGGTATCCTGATTATAATGCCTGGCCCATGCCAGGGGAACTCCTCACCTGAAAGACGATGAAAATAGCTTTCTTAATGGTATGGGCGATGTTGCAGGGCGCGCAGGGTACCCACCATGTATATCTGAAGCCCGGAGATGTTGTAGCCGTTTATGTTGCCACTGCGGACGCTCCTCCGTTCAGCAGGGAAATAACCGTCTTGGCTGACGGATATATCTATGGGATCGGATTCGGGAAGATTCGAGTGAGTGGCGTCACGCCTGAGGAAGCGCAATTAGAGTTGCGACATGCCCTCAAGAGATTGTTTCGGGAAGAGGATGTTTTCCTGACGATCCTCAAGCAGAAGGCTGCGTTAGCGTATGTCGTAGGTGTCAACTCCCCCGGACCGGTTGAGTTGCCTCCTTCTCCCATCACAGTTCGACAACTGTTGCCTCCAGCGATCGGCGCTGTCGATGCTCAACGACTGGACGTGCAACTTATAAGAGAAGGCAAAATTCTCGGTCGATCAGGCTATTCGCGCTTGCTTGCTGGTGACGACGCGCTCGGGAGCGTAAACGTGTTGCCGAACGACCTTATTTCGGTTGTTCCCCAGGAGACCGTTCGCGTCTGGGTCGTCGGCCCCGTAAAGACGCCGGGCCAGGTGCTACTGCCCGTTGGATCGACGGTTTACCAAGCTGTCGCTTCCGCGGGGGGCGTTCAAAGTCTTGAATCCGACACTCGCCTCTCACTTCGCCATGGGCCTGACACGATCGAAATTCCGGCCACGCCCGATACGGTGACGCAGGCGCCCAAAGTAAGTGAAGGAGATGTAATAACCGTCGTAGCTCCAGAACTCATCAGAATATCTGTGGGCGGTAAGGTAAACAAGCCCGACCAGTTCGTTGTCTCTTCGGGCTTAACGTTGCTTCAAGCAATCTCTCGCGCTTCTGGCCCCCTTCCCGAAGGCACCTTAAGCCGGGTCTTTCTTTTTCGCCACGGGGAAGCTCTGCAATATGACTTCACAGCTCTTACCCAAGGCGGTCACGTGACGGATCCAAAGCTCATGGCCGAAGACTTTGTCTACGTCGATGAAAATCGGAGGTCTTTCTTCGTCTTTGGCCATGTCGCCCGTTCAGGGCGCTATACGATGGCTGATGGCCGGAGCTACCGAGCCACCGATGCCCTCGCCGCGGCCGGCGGCCTCGATGAGCGAGGCAGTATGAGGCGTGTTTACCTGTACCATGCCAATCCAAATGGCACTCCCTCCCTGCAAGAATTCAATCTCGATGAGTTTTTGAAGGATGGAAAGCAGAGTTCTAACCCGGAAGTTTTGTCTGGTGACGCGCTCCTCTTCGGTGAACCGAAGGGGCTTACTCTGGGGGGTGCGTTCCAGTTGTTAAACGCCTACATATTCCTGCATACGGTCGTCAAACCTTAAGATGGACGATACGACTTCCGCCACCTCGTCTGAGGAGCCCAACGTTAGCGCAGAGCGTGACTGGGTCGTGGAGCGAATTTCTCGTCGATGGTTTCAAGTGACGGTCCTGGGTGTTTTTGGAGCGATCATAGCCTGCGCATACACGGCTTTCCGTCCCGCAGAATATGCAGGACGGGTTAGCATTTTCTTTCCCTCAAAACCGTCTGTTTTGGGATCGAGCGGGCTGGTGGATAGCTCTTTGGGAGGCGCGGCCGCGGCTCTCAGTGGTGGAACGCCAAATTCGTTAAAGGTCTACGAAGCGTTTCTCGCGAGCGAGACCGCCATCCGAGACATCTGCGCCGTGACGAACGTGAAGCGGGAGGTCTTTGTAGCGAAGAGGTCGCTCGAAGATGACTCTCGCTCAAGTGTCCTCACCGTTACCTTCAACGACAGGGACCGAACGCACGGGCTTCAGGTTCTGGAAGCCCACGTTCACGAACTCGAAAAGATTAACAGAAAGGTCGCTTTCGATACCTCGCAAGACGACATCTCCGTTCTTCGAAGGAGATTGCAGGACGCAGAAGCCAAATTGAAGCGATCTGAGGATGAACTTGTGGTTTACGAGAGATCGCTTGTTTCGGCGCCAAGCATTTCCTCGGGAATGGGGGGGGCGATTACAGCAACGCCAGAGAGTTGGGCCGCCGAACTCGTTCGCCTACGTCTCGAACTCGCAAGAGTGGATACCGCTCTGGAGTCTTCAAAGGAACGCGTTCGTATGCTTGCGAACTTGCCTCGGAATATCCCAACCGAACTTCCGCCTGTCAAAAGGTTTCAAACGCTCCTGCGCGACGCCGAGTATCAGCTCGCGATCAAGCGACTGACGCTTGGACCTGACGCTCCAGATATACGCAAATTTACGAGAAGCATCGCCGTGATCCGAAAGCAGATGGAGGGGGAAATTAGAACCTATCTGCAGGGCGTCAACTCAGGAATCATCGACCCTTCCGTTGGTGAGGGATCGCTGCCACAGCTTTTAGTTCAGAAAACGACGGTCGCTGCTCAGATAGAAGTAATTGGCCGGCTCGCCAAAGTCGCCCCCGTGGAATCCGTGCGGCTTAATCGGCGATACCGGGAGCTGGCTTTGCAGGGCACGGTCGTCCAGCAACTGACTACGCAGCTCCTCCAAGTGAGCCTACAGGCTCAGCGAGATCCTAATCGATGGGTTGTTTTAGACGATCCGTGGGTCGAGGACAAACCCTCCAACAAAAGCTACCTGCGAATGGGTCTGGCGGGACTTGTGATCGGCGCAATCATCGGATGCCTTTTCGCCTTAACGAAGCGCGTTCCAGGAGAATGAGCGCCTACGATTCGCGGCAAGATCGGACAACTAGCCGTCGCAAGGCTGCTGCAGGAACGTTCGTCAGTTCTGGCCTTAACACGGTAGTGCTCTCCGTTCAGGCATTGATCCTCATGCCCATTTGTGAACGAATTATTGGCGGACGTGTCTATGGAGCGTGGCTGGCGTCCGGAGATTTTCTCTATTGGATCATGGCCTTCGACCTAGGCCTTCCCACGCTAATGATTCAGCGAATTGGGTCGGCTCATGGCCGAGGTGATCGTGAAGCCGTGGGCGAATACTTTTCTACGGGCGCCATATTCTTGGTCTCTCTAGGGTTGCTGATCGGCGCTGCCGCTGTTGCGGTCGCTCCTCTGGTGCCGGTCGTCCTAGGTTTACACGGGAGCGAGGCAAATCTTCTGATATCTTGCATCCGGCTCGGCGGAGTCGCCACTAGCATCGTCTTGGCCTCGAACGCCGTGCTCGGGTACACGCGGGGAGTTCAAGATACCCTCGCGTTTAATGCCTTCAGCTTGGTCGGCACGATCGCTATGTTTGCGGTTTCCATGACAATGCTTCTCAAAGGAGGAGGACTCTGGAGCCTCCCTTACGGGCTTCTCGCGAGGGCGCTCTTCGCGGTCCTGGGCAGCCTGTGGGTCGTGTTCGCCCATCTTGGGAGTGGGGAGTTGACACTCGCTCGACCCTCGAAACGCATCTCAAAGGAATACGCAACCATCCTGCCCGCGTCGGCGCTCGGAGGCATTAGCTACGCTCTAATGAGCCAATCGGAATCAATATTAGTAGGAATCATTCTTGGCCCCGAGAAGGTGCCGATCCTCAATTTCACCCGGAAGGGAGCCGAGGTACTGAGAGCCTTGTTGGATACAGTCGCCTACGCTTCTTATGGCGCGTTTGCTCATCTCGTCGGCTCCCCCGAAAGGTCGCGCTCTCTTCTGGTGCATGCTCAGATCACGACCCTTCGCCTCTCGTTAGCCGGAGGGTCGGCGGCGGTATTTATGGCACTGAATCACAGCTTCGTTGCTACTTGGGCAGGGTCCGCCCTCTACGGGGGCGCTTGGCTTACAATTCTAATTGGAGGCCAAGTAGTCGCCTCTGGAGCCTCTAACTTGATGAATTATCTCTACAGGGCTACCGGGATGCTTATGCAGGGCTCTGTTGCGCAAGTGCTTGAAAGCTTTATTCGGGTACCGCTGATGATCGCAGGATTGTGGGCGTTCGGGTACGCGGGAATTCCCGCCGCTGCCATTCTGACGTCAACTGTGGCGGCGGTCGTGTTACTGCGTTTGACCAGGGATGAGTTATCGCAGGTCGCCACGCCTGCTCGCATAATCACGCCGGTCTACGGTGTCGTTTTAGCAGTCGTTTTCGGTTTCGGTGCCTGGAGCGCATTTTATGTCTACTTGCCCGGTTGGCGGACTCTTTTACCAGCGGGCGCGATCTTGAGCCTGATTGCTATTGCCGTCGTGCTCTTGGTCGATCCTTATCCTGTTTGGAAGCGAAGCAGGAGCAAGATCGAATGAGCTTGGCACTGCCACACAGGCGCCACTTGGCCGATGTGGGGCCTCGCTCTCGCTGGGTGTTCGCGACCCTTGCAGCGGTTTCCTTTGCGCTTCCGATTCGACTCTTCAACGTCGGAGAAGTGGAAGTCCCGCTAGCTCTCTTCATGGTAATGCTTGGCATTCCCACCTTACTTCGTCTGCACCAGATGGTCGGCGGACGACTTCTCTTGCTATCAGCTGGCCTAGGACTGGTCTCCGTATGCGCATGGGATCTTTCGCCGGCCAGCGCAAACTCTGTTCGCCCCTATCTTTCTTTTGTCTTCTTCTTCCTCCCTTATCTGGCTTATGGGGCGGGATACACACTGATCCGGCGCTGCTCGGATTTTAAACGCTTTATTGCGACCTCTTCGGCGATATCCGCGATTTCGGGATTGGCAATCGTCGCCTCTTTGATTGTCTCTGGAAGTCCTGTTCGGATTGAGGGTGATCTACTAGGCAACCTAGCAGGGATGCCCCTTTATGCGACTCATGGCGTGAACAGTCTTGCCATAACAGAGTTCATTCTTTTTGCCTTCATTTGGATAGACCTGCTCTTTCAGGGTGGGTCATCTTGGCCCCTGTTTTTGCTTAAGCTAGGAGGTCTGCTTGCGTTAGGTGCCCTTGTCTTTTTGTCGTTGTCGCGCGGCGCTGTCCTGTCTTGGGTTGGTTTTCTCTTTCTGTCCCTAATCGCGCTCGCCTTCAAACAGCCAAGAGTTGCCGCAGTAGTAAGCTTGACTCTTTTGTGCGGAGCCGCCTATATCGGCTCGACTTATGCCGATCTTCTCTCTTTAGCTTGGGGTACTCGAATCGGTCAAACGAGCGAGTCTCTTTCCGAAGGGGAGGCAAACGCGCTTACTTCGGGACGCTTAACATTGGGTTCGGCAGCTCTAGCCGACCTCGGAGATAATCCTGTTTTCGGCGTAGGGTTCACCGGCTTTCACGAGGGACGATCCACTTTTACGGAAGAGGACGCTCTTAACTCGTCACCGCACAACCAGTATCTCACTATGCTGTGGAAGCCTGGCCCCTTGGCTGGCGGTGTTCTTATCCTTTTCCTTGGCCAGTGCATGTCTAGGCTCAACCGGCTGCGCCGGCACGAGGGGAGTAAGGGAACCTTCACAGGCTTGTGGTGCATGATGATCGCTCTTCTATTGGTGGCCTGTTTTACGTGGGACATACTTCTCGTCCCCAACATCGGCGCACTGGTAATGTTTCTTTTCGGCGCTTGCGCCTCCCTCACGGCGAGGGATCGGCTGGCATGAAAATCCTTGTTGTTGGCTATCTCGTGCCCGACGAACTCATGACAGATCTGTGCCGTACCGACCGAATGCCCCCAATGCAGACCCACCGTTTCATGAAGGGCTTCGTGGAAGCGCTCGACCTGACATCTACATCCTCCATCGACATTCTGTCGGCGTTGCCAACTAACGACTACCCGCAAGGTCCACGGATATGGGTAGGATTTCGGCGCTGGAGTCGCCTAAGAAAGGGTGCCTGGTGGGGCATTCCGTTCTTGAACATTTTTCCCCTCAAACACGTCACTCGCTTTTGCAGCACACTCGCACTGACGTTGGGCTGGTGTCTCTTCAACCTAGGCAAGAAAAAGGCCATTATTGTGGTGTCGGCAGCCACGCCGCAACTGACGGCAGCATGGATAGTTGCTCGAATATGTCGGACCAAACTGATAGCCTGTCTAATGGATCCGCCATCAGTGGCAATGGATACCGATACAGGTCTTAAGAGGGCAGTTCGGCGGCTGGATCGATGGCTCGCCCGACAGGTGCTGTCCCGAGCCGACGGCGTCATAGCGGTCACGCGACCGCTCGGTGATAAATTTGTGCCAAACCGGCCCCTGAAAGTATTTGAAGGAACAGCTCCTCGAGTCCCCGCCATCGTGAAGGCAAACCGCTCTGAGTCCCGATTCATATGCGCTTATGCTGGGGCTCTTGGCGAGAGTTACGGTCTTCCTATGCTACTGGAAGGATTTCAGTACCTGAATTCCGCTGATTATGTTCTGTGGGTGTTTGGAAGAGGCGAGGGCCAGGCCCTCGTCGAGGAAGCGGCAAGCAGGTCCACCAACATCGTCTATTTTGGCTACTTGACAGAGGGCCTGGATGAGAAGTTGGCTCAGAGCGATCTTCTCCTTATGGTGCGTCCCTCTGAGGGTGAGGACTCAGAATTTGTCTTCCCAAGTAAAATTCTGTATTCAATGTCTCTCGGTGTGCCGACAGCAGTAACTCCGCTAAAAGCGATACCCGAGGAATATTTCTCTAGCCTCTTTAACCTCAATGACGCGAGCGCCGAAGCGCTGGCGGCTTCCATTGAAGCCATTCGAGCAATTCCAGAGGAACAGCGACTTGAGCGAGCGAGGGTAATGAAACAATTTGTCGAAGAGCAAAAAAGTCCCCTTGCGGTCAGTTCCTCGCTCCATCAGTTTCTCTCTGGCGTCGTAGATGGTGTGAAGATGCCAGAGCGGATGGCGGGATAATAGAGTCGCCGGTTATTTAAGAATGCAATCTGAAACTTCGTTAGTTGATCAGTTTCTCGGCAAAAAGCTGTTGATTACAGGTGGCACCGGGACGTTTGGCAATGCCGTTCTCGAGAGGTTTCTCGAGGTGGGGCTGAAAGAAGTCCGCATTTTCAGCCGCGACGAGAAGAAGCAGGAGGATATGCGCATTGCCTACGCGAATCCGGCTCTGAAATTCATCCTCGGCGACGTGCGCGATCCGCAGAGTCTCGACGAGGCGATGCAAGGCGTCGACTTCGTCTTCCATGCGGCAGCCTTGAAGCAAGTGCCCAGCTGCGAGTTCTATCCCCTCCAAGCAATACAAACCAACTCGATCGGCACCGGCAACATGCTAGACGCGGCGATTAAGCACCGCGTGAAAAAAGTGATCGTGCTGAGTACAGATAAAGCGGCATACCCCATCAATGCAATGGGTATGAGCAAGGCTTTGGCAGAGAAGATAACCGTGGCCAAAGCGAGGGTAGCGGCCGAGCACGGCCTCGTGTTTTGCCGGACTCGCTACGGAAATGTTATGGCCTCGCGGGGATCCGTCATTCCTCTCTTTATCGAGCAGATTAGGCTGGGCAAGCCGCTGACGGTTACTGACGTGCGGATGACGCGATACATGATGTCGATAACGGACGCGGTTGATCTTGTCGCTTATGCCTTTCAAAACGCCCAGCCTGGTGACTTGTTCGTTCACAAGGCCCCTTCCGCAACGATCGGGGACGTTGCTAAAGCGCTTCTCCAAATTTTTGAAGTCGCGAACCCTATTCAGACAATAGGGATGAGGCATGGCGAAAAGCTGTGGGAGAC